>NZ_KQ033934.1:0-267559 GCF_000970615.1 Pseudomonas sp. 10B238 | reverse complement strand
TTTCCCATATGCTGTCGCCTTCCAGCTTTTTCAGCTACGACGCCAATCGGGATATCGCCGTGACAGGTCAGCACGATTTGCTGTTGGATGAGCATTATTTCGACGATGCTACCAATGACCGCATCCGAGGAGAACTTTCGGAGCTCTTGCCCAAACAGGTCTACGAGGTAGAACGGCAACCTTTTTTGGGCCTGATGAGCGGATTGACCAACTACACCATGGCTGACGAGCTTCGCGTAAAGCAGGCACTCGACATTGCTGTCGCGACCGGTGATCTGCTGGCGGTCGACAAGAACGGCAAAACAAGGCGTCGAAAAGGCACAAGCATCAAGTCGACAGATATCCTGATAGCGCCCCCGCAAAGACCCATCTTCTTCGTGCCACCTCTGAAGAAATCCAGTTCAGAAAACTGAGAGGGGCGGCATCGCTCTTCGGGTGGGCGGTTCGCCTCCAACGGTAGAGGTACCGGCATGATACAAGCAGTAGTTTTCGATGTGTTTGGCACGCTTCTCCAGATAGGTGAGCGCCGCCATCCTTTCCGCCAACTGATGCAGAACCTGCGGCTTCAGGGCAAAACACCAAGGCCGGATGACGCACGGACTCTGATGACTCGAAATCTGGGCTTGGCTGGAGCTGCCGATTATTTCGGTGCGCAGTTGAGCAACTCTGAGTTAGCTAGCCTTGAAAGCGACCTTTTCACCGAGCTGGCCAGCGTTCGCCTTTTCGATGATGCGTTGGAGTCGCTAAATCAGCTAAAGGACGCCGGCCTGAATCTCGCGTTGTGCTCCAATCTCGCAGCCCCATATGCGATTCCGGCCAAACTGTTACTGCCGTCGTTCGATGTTTACGGATGGAGCTTTGAGGTTGGGACAATAAAGCCTGAGCCCGCAATCTATCGTCAGATGATCGAACAGCTTGGCTGCGAAGCCTCCGCTATCGCAATGATCGGTGACACGTTGCAAGCCGATATGCTTGGTCCAATTGGGCAAGGCATGCGGGGCTACCACCTACAGCGTGAAGGAAAAGCCGATCAGTGCGGCTTCGTCTCGCTGATGGACTTTGCAGCCCACGTTCTGCAATACCCACCATCCGCCAACGGCTAAAGCGGCGTCGCCAGTTTTAGCTGACGCCGCTAGACCCGGATGGCTTACAGGCATGAAGACACCCTTTTTCTGTAACGGGAGCTCCTTCAACCCTTGAGCGCCAGAATACGCCGAGCGCCGTTGAGAACGATGAATCCCACGACGGTACCGATAATCAGGTCTGGGTAGTTGGACCCAGTCCAAGCGACGAGCGCTCCGGCGACTATGACGCCCATGTTGATGACCACATCATTGGCGGAGAATATCCAGCTCGCTTTCATGTGAGCACCACCTTCCCGGTGTTTGGAAATCAGCAGCAAACAACCCGTGTTGGCGAGCAATGCCAGGAACGCGACGGCCATCATTATCAGCGACTCGGGCTCGCTGCCGAATATAAAGCGTCTGATCACCTCTACGAGCACGCCGAGGGCCAAAATCAGCTGGAGCACACCAGCAAGGTGTGCAGCACGCACCTGCAGATTGACGCTGCGCCCAACCGCATAAAGGGCCAGGCCGTACACTGCCGCGTCAGCGAACATGTCGAGCGAATCGGCAATCAGACCCGCGGACCTGGCAATCAGGCCAGCAGTCATCTCTACCACGAACATGAAGGCGTTGATGCCTAACAGTAAACGTAGGGAGCGGGATTCCTGTGTAGAGTTCGCCGGATTCTCGGCGGCTTTGATCATCTCAGGGTCTGCCGCGACAGTTTTCTGAAGAGTGGCGCCTAGCCCTAACGTCGCCAGCTTTTTGGTTATGGGCTCAACGGCACTGTCATGCATGACATCTAACCGACGGTCCGACAGATCAAAAGTCAGCTTCCGAACTCCGTCCAAACCATTCAGCGCCAAGCGGATCATTCGCTCTTCTGATGGACAATCCATCTTGGGCACGGCGTAAACACTGACCCATTGCCCCGTCGTATCGGAAGGGTTTTGCATATCGGCATCAGCGGCTGGTGTCGCATCGCAGCCGCAGGGACCATCGGACTTGCTCATGATACGGCTCCACTTGAAATCGAAGATGGGATCATTAAAAGCCTTATAGCTACTATAAGGTCAATAACGCAGAGCCGATGAGGATTCACACGATGCGCATTGGTCAGTTAGCAAGGCTAATAGGGATTGATACACAGACGATCCGCTTCTATGAGCAGCAGGGCTTGTTGCCACCGCCTGATCGCCAGGCGAACGGCTATCGTGTCTACACCGAGAAGCATGGCGAGCGGCTAGCTTTCATCCGGCGCTGCCGAATCTTGAATCTGTCACTTCCAGAGATTCACGCACTCCAAAGCTACCAGGATGACCCTCGCCAGCCTTGTACGGCCGTCAATGCCTTACTCGATGATCACATTTCTCAAGTCAGATCCCAGATAACCGCTCTGCAATCACTCGAACGACAACTCGTTTCACTGCGGGCTAATTGCAACGATGGGCGGGAAGTTGAGGCTTGCGGCATTCTCGCCGGAATTAGCGAGGACGCATGCATTAAATGAACGGCGTTGGGGCTTGCGGGCCTGGTTACCCGGCCAACGCGCATGCCCTCGAAATGGTTGTTTGTCCCTGTGGTTTTTGCCCCTTCGTAGTGATGGCTGTCTCCGTGCGGTATCACTTTGAGTCAGGCCTGCCGAGGAAACGTGAGTTCAAACGTGGTCCGACCGTCTTTGCTGGCGACGGCCACGTGGCCTTTGTGGAGGTTCATCACTGAGCGGACAATCGCTAGCCCCAATCCTGCCCCGCGAGGTTGTATGCCGTTAACGCGGTAAAAGCGGTCGAACAGATGTGGGAGATGATCCGATTCGATAGTCGCGCCATGATTGGTGACAGCCAGCGAGACGATGTCTACGTCCTCCTCAAGGATCTTAAGTTCGACCGTACTGCCAGTATTTGAATGCCGCAGCGCGTTGGATAGCAGGTTGGAAATGGCCCGCTGGACCATAAGTCGATTTCCCAAAATCATGGCATCGCCCGTTACTGTCGTAGCGACTCCCGCTTCTTCGGCAAGGACTTCGAAGTATTCACATACGCGCCTCGCCTCGCTTCCTAAAGATAATTGTTCGAGCTTCAGTGCTGGGCTGGCGTGGCTGGCCTGGGCGAGAAACAGCATGTCTGACACGATTCGATCCATGCGTTCGAGTTCTTCAACCGACGACTCGATCACCTCCCGATAATGCTCCTTGCTTCGCTCACGCACCAAAGTCACCTGCGCCTTGCCTATCAGGTTGTTCAGCGGAGTTTTTAACTCATGAGCCACATCGTCCGAGAATTGTGACAGTTGCTGAACGCCGTCATCGAGTCGATGAAGCATTACGTTGAGGCTGTGCGCCAATGCCTGGAGCTCTTGCGGAAGCCGATCGGTGCGGATTCGAGGTGATAGATCCTGTGTAGATACCTTAGTCGCCAAGGCCCGGAACTTGCGAAGCGGCCGCAAGCCATTTTGGGCGATTAGCCATCCAGCCAATCCGATCAATATCAGTAGCATCGGCACGGTCACTAAGGCCGAGCGCAGGAATGCAGCCACCAGCCGTTGATCGGCACTGCGATCTTGCGAAAGTAAAAGCGTCATTGGAGCCAGTCCCGGGACTTGGATTTGCTTGCGCCCGGTTAGCATCTGCACGCCATCTTTCGTTGTCCAGCCAAGATAGTCGCCGTCCCTGCTCACGAGATCCAGCTGCTGCGGCGCATTGGCGAATCGGCCGATACTGAAAATGGGTGATTTCGCTGTATCGCCGATGACCGTAATCGAAAGGTTGTCATGGCCGAGTACGGTATCGCTCAATGCGTGTTGCCAGGAGCGGCCCATACGGGCTTTGGTGTCTTCGAGGAGTCCATGATCGATCTGAGAGAGCTTGGCCGTCACTTCCTCCTGGGCGCGCAGTTCCAGTTGGCGCACCAGTACCCAGTAGCTCAGTGCAATCAGCAGCGCGACCAAAGCGGCGCCGGTCAGTGTGATTTGAAGCGCGAGACGCGATGCGAGGCTGAGTGGCTTCAAGGCCGCGCCTCCAGCACGTAGCCCACACCCCGGATGGTGTGTATCAGGCGATCGCCGAAGGGTTCGTCCACTTTCATCCGCAGGCGACGAATCGCAACATCCACCACATTGGTATCGCAGTCGAAATTGATGTCCCACACCATGGCAGTTATTTCCGTACGCGTGAGGACTTCGCCAGTCCGGCGCATGAGCAGATGCAATAACGCAAATTCTTTGCTGGTGAGGTCGATACGCTGACCGCTCCGGTAAGCCCTATGCCGGGCCGGGTCCAGTTCGAGGTCGGCTACACGCAGGTTGCTCGGAAGTGTGACTGCCTCGCCTCGCCGCAACAGTGTCCGGATACGGGCAAGCAGCTCGGGGAACTGGAACGGCTTGACCAGATAGTCGTCGGCGCCCGATTCCAAGCCGCGGACTTTTTGCTCTAAGCGGCCATTGGCAGTCAGCATGATGACGCGTGTCTGCTTACGCCGCCTGATGAGTTCGAGAACCTCCCACCCATCCATGGTTGGCAGATTCACATCTAGCAGCACGATGTCATAGTCGTTCTGCAGTGCCAGGTGAAACCCATCGAGGCCATCACTTACGCAATCGACCAAGTAACCACATTCGATAAGACCCTGCTGCAAGTATTCCGCAGCTTTGATCTCGTCTTCGACAACCAGGATGCGCATGTTTTGAGGTAACTCGGCAAGGAGGTGCGCGGTAAGCGGAACCAAAAAAATCCATGTAGTAACTAGGTCAAGACGAAAGCGGCTTGGCTCTAGCGTGAAAGGCAGAGGCGAAAAGATCTGCCCAGGGAAGCGGGAAGCACTTTAACGCGGTAAAAGCCCTGTGAGGGCTATCTTGCGAATTTGTAATCTACCGGTCATTTGGTTGACCCGCAGCGCGAGGGGGTGCACCAAACCAAAAAAGGCGCCCTGATGGGCGCCTGAAACACATCTTCAAACCAAGGGAGCAAAACTAAAGAAGATGTGGTGTTGCTCATGGTGTTTCACAAGATCGACAGAGGGTACTCGGCGATGAGTCGGACCTCATCGAGGTCGGACTCGAAAGCTGTCGCCCGCGTGGTAGCTTGGCGCACCCGCAGTGACAGATCCTTGAGAGAGCCAGTCTGTACAACGTAGCGGGCTTCGACGTCGCGTTCCCAGCGCTTCTGTCCGGACAGAGGCGCGCCGTTATCGTCTTGGCGCATATATACCTCATTTGCGTTGCTGTAATCGGCGCCCCAGCCGCGGGCGTAGCGAGTCATGAACGTAAGCCCAGGTATGCCGTAACCCGCCATGTTCAGGTCATAACGCAGCATCCAGGACTGCTCTTTAGGTGAGTTGAAATCACTGTACTGGATGGAGTTATTCAGGTAGATCGAGTCCGCCTGGCGCAAGTAGTCAAAGTCGTTGTTACCGTTGTTTCGCTGATACGACGCCGTGACGGTGTGCGCGCCGAAGGCGACACCCAGGCTGGAGCTCCAGATGTTGTTGTTGAACTCGCCCAGCAACTCGCGGCCTTCGTCGGTTGCCTTGTAGTAGTTGAAACTGCCCAGCAACGCGACGACATCGGAAAGCGGATAGGTGGCCGATAGACCGAAGTAATGTTGGTTCCAGGCATCCTTGAGCCGGCTGGTATACAGGCTAAGACTAAGATTTTCGTTGACGCTATAGTCGCCGCCTGCGTAGCCGAGCCAAGGCGAGTCGACGCCGCCGCCATAAAACGTGACGAAGTCATCGTTCGTGTTGCTGGTATTGGGCTGGCTCATCGCGTGCAGGCGGCCGCCCTGGAGGGTGAGGTCGTCCAGCGAGTTGTTCACAACGGTGACACCCTTGAAAGACTCCGGCAGCAGCCGTGCGTCACCAAAGTGCACGACAGGAGTAGCGGGAAATACATCGCCTGCCTTGATCTCGGTGCCCAAGAACCGTGCTTTCACGGCCCCCCCTACTCGAGAAAAGTCATCCTCGGCATCGCCGGCGCTATTGTAGGGGAGAAGATCGACGGTTCCGCCAGCACCGGAACGTCCTGATCCAGAATCGAGCTTGAGGCCGAGCATGGCGAAGGCGTCGACGCCGATCCCCACCGAGCCTTGGGTATATCCGGACTCGAAGAAGGCCATCAGCCCGTGAGCCCACTCCTCAGAGTAGCCATTGCCGGTCGCACTCTCACCGTCGCGAAAATCTCGATTGAAATAATAGTTGCGATTTATCAGCGATAGCGTGCTGCCTTCGATGAAGCCCTCCGCTGTTTCCGATTGGGCAAAGACCGGGGCGCTGCCCAATGCCAGTGAAAGGGCTGTTAGTGAAAAAACGGCCATTTTGCTCATGATGATGCTCCTGGTGTACGGCAGGTCAGTGCTCAAATGACGCCTTTCGCTTTTTTTTAGCGCTTAGGCAAGTTCTTCCCTGCAGATGACCGCAGGATTAGCGGCAAATTACTATTTTGTTATCTGAAAGGCAAGCAATCGCGCATATCCTCGATTACAGATTTGTAATGTTGCGGTCACGCGGTCGTTATCCACTCTTCTTTAAAGTCAGCCCCATGGCCATCAGTTATCTCCCCGGCTTGGCGAGGCTGATAAAAACGCTTTCGTGTATTGTGTCCTAAACCCAGGACGAATCACTGTCGCAGTAGCGGCGCTGTGTTCCGCGTCTTGGCGGGGGTAGCTCTATGATTGGATTCGACATCTAAACCAGGAAGTCATCGTTTTGCCTTGGATGAGAAAAATAGTTCTGCTGTTGTTGCTAGCCCTGTTCCCATTGCAATCATCATGGGCAGTTGTTAGCACGAGCTGCAGACATGAGGATGGTTCGGCAGCAAATCATCTTGGACATCACGAACATTCGCACGAGTCTCTGGGTGCTGACGAGGAAGGATCGTCAAAAGCCGCAAAAAAAATCAGTCTGGATGGAGACTGTGTCTTTCATGGCGACCATATCAAGCCGCTTATAACGAAAGGGATCTGTCCTGGTTCGGTATTATCAATGAGCTTGAAACCGTTTCCTTCTGCTAGCTACGCATCGGCTGAAGCGGGGCGTCCTGAGAAACCTAATTGGCGCATCGGTGCAAAACCGGTGGGACGCCAAAGTAACCAGTAAGCGCCATTTATCTGTATCTGACGTCTCACCGAACCTTCCCTTTTTTTAGGAGATTTCGGTGCGAAAAGCTCTTTTCTCGCTGGGGTTGACGACGTTGTCGTGCAATCTCGCCTTTGCGCAACCCTTAGAGTTGCCGACCTTCACACAGACCTTACCTGTCGGTGTGTCAAATACATTCCCCGTTGAGTCTGTCGAATCCATAAGCTTTCTACGCGCCTTGGAACTCGCTAGCTCTGCAAGCCCTGAACTGGCTGTTGCAAGACGTGAGCTGGCTGCTTCTCGCGCATTAATTAGCCAAGCCGGAGCACGTCCGAATCCAATATTGTCCGCTAGCCAGGAGGGAATCCGGGGCGATGCCCCGGAGACCACGCTTGAACTGAGCCAAGAAATAGAGCTGGGTGGTAAACGTTCGGCTCGTATTGAGGCGGCGCAACGAGCCTTGGACGTAGCAGCTGCTGACCTACAGGACGCCCAAGCTCGACTGAGGGGGGCAGTGATGGGCGCGTACTACGATGTGCTTACTGCTCAAGAACGGCTGGACCTCGCTCAGGCTGCTTCAAAGCTTGCGAAGCAAGCAGTGAACGTGGCCAATCGACGTGTGAGGGCCGGCATGGTTTCTCCCGTAGAGGAAACCCGGGCGCGGGTTGCGGCTACTGGAGTGCAAGTAGAGCTTGCCCAGGCCACAGCTGAACTCGAAGCTGCGCGCACTCGGCTGGCGGCCAACTGGGGAAATCCACAGCCACGCTTTGAGCGAGTAAAAGAGCCGGCAGAGGCAGTGCCTCCTCTTCCCGAGCTAGCTGAGCTTTATAGCCGTTTGAACGATTCCGCCCAACTAACCCGCGCGCGTCGGGAGGCTGAAAGACGTCGGGCTGCGTTAAAGCTGGAAAGGACGAATCGCTTTTCTAACGTGACGGTTAGCGTAGGTGCCCAACGCTCAGATGAATATAACGGCACGCTGGGATTGGTGAGTATCTCGATGCCCCTGCCGTTGTTTGATCGAAACCAAGGCAACATCGGAGCAGCGCAGGAACGGGCCTACCAGGCGCAGGACGAGCTCAACGCCGTCCATATACGCCTGAAAAGCGAACTTTCCCAAGCGCACATGCGGCTGCGCACTGCTCGCCAGCAGTTTGAACTGTTGCGCAACGATATGCTCCCCAGTGCCCAAAGCGCTTATGAAGCTGCCAGCAAGGGGTTCGAACTTGGAAAATTCACGTTCCTTGACGTACTGGATGCTCAACGCACGCTTTTCCAAGCCCGATCTCAGTACCTGTCTGCGCTATCACAAGCTAACCAGGCGGCGGCAGAAATCTCGCGAATTGTCGGAGATGGGTCGGCCGTTATCACCTCGGCCACTCAGCCATAGGAATCCATATGAAAAGTAAATCGAATACATCTTCCTTGGCTGGTCACAAGAAGCAGATTTTTTGGATCGTCGTCATATTAAGCGTGGCACTTATGCTTGGCGGATTGCTTCTTCGCAGTAGTCCAGCTGTGCCCGATGCGGGCGACGCACATAGCGAGCATGGTGACGAATCGGAGCATGAGGATGAAGGGCATTCGGATGAGGATGCAGAAGCCGAAGGAGATCATGGCCATGATGAAGGAGGCGCCGATAGCGATCACGAGGTCGGTGCGGCAGAGAAAGATGAGCATGAAGATGAGCCCGAGGGAGCGGAGCATACTGAAACAGCAGAGGTAGAACTCTCAGAGACACAAATCCTAGCCGCCGGCATCTCACTGGCAACTGCTCAGCCCGCAAAGATAAAAAGCGCAATTGAGCTGCCTGGCGAAATTACATTCAACCAAGACCGCACAGCGCAAGTTGTGCCTCGTCTCTCAGGTGTCGTTGAAGCGGTCAAAGTCGATTTGGGCGAACAGGTGAAACAGGGGCAAGTACTTGCTGTGATCGCGAGTACAGACCTGTCGGAACGTAGAAGCGAGTTCTACGCGGCGCAAAAACGTCTTGCATTGGCTCAAAAAACCTATCGACGCGAAAAGGAGCTATGGGAAGAGCGTATTTCTGCGGAACAGGATTATTTACAGGCACAACAGGCTTTACGGGAAGCAGAGCTGACTGTTGCGAATGCAAACGCACAGCTACAAGCGCTTGGCAGTGATGCTGGCAAGCCAGACGCATTGAGCCGCTACGAACTCAGGGCGCCGTTCGATGGGATGATCGTTGAGAAGGACATCACGCTCGGTGAGTCAGTCAATACCGATGACCAGATATTCATCATTTCCGATCTCTCCACCGTGTGGGCAGATATCAGCGTTCCTGCCAATGCACTCAGCGCGGTACGAGTAGGCAGCAATGCCGTTATCGAGGCCACAGCATTCGAGTCCAGTGCCAATGGAACCGTTTCTTATGTCGGCTCACTTGTTGGTCAGCAAAGCCGCGCCGCTACCGCCCGGGTCACACTTCCCAACCCTGAAGGGGTTTGGCGCCCCGGCCTGTTCGTCAAAGTGCAGGTAGGCGCTGGCGAAGCATCCGTGCCAGTCGCAGTAAGTCCTGATGCGATCCACACATTGGAAGAAAAGCCGGTGGTGTTTGTACGGACCGACCATGGCTTTGCTGCTCAGCCAATCGTGAGTGGCCGCAGCGATAGTGACGCGGTCGAAATCAAGGAAGGCCTCCAGCCCGGAGCGCGCTATGCCTTGGATAACAGCTTCATCATCAAGTCCGAGCTTGGCAAAGCCAGCGCCTCGCATGCTCACTGATACGGAGTTATAGAATCGTGTTCGAACGTATCATTCGTTTTTCTATCGAGCATCGCTGGTTGGTTATGCTAGCCGTGCTTGGCATGGCAGCGTTAGGAGCTTACAGCTACCAAAAGCTGCCTATCGATGCTGTCCCGGATATCACCAACGTACAGGTGCAAATCAACACTGCGGCGCCAGGTTATTCCCCGCTGGAAGTGGAGCAGCGTATTACCTACCCGCTCGAGACGGTAATGGCTGGGCTGCCCAAGCTCGAGCAGACACGATCCTTGTCTCGATATGGACTTTCTCAGATCACAGTTATTTTTGAGGAAGGCACTGACATCTATTTTGCCCGCCAACTTGTGAACGAGCGCCTGGGAGGGGCCAAAGATCAGCTCCCAGATGGCGTCACTCCAACACTTGGCCCTATTTCCACTGGGCTTGGCGAAATCTATTTTTGGACGGTTGAAGCTGAGGAAGGTGCCACCAAATCGGACGGTACGCCGTATACCCCTGCTGACTTGCGTGAGATTCAAGATTGGATCATCAAACCGCAAGTCCGAAATGTACCTGGTGTTACTGAGATCAATACGATCGGAGGATATGCAAAGGAATATCAGATCGCCCCCAACCCAGACACTTTGCGGTCGTTTGGACTAACACTACAAGATTTGATCGAGGCGGTTGAGCAAAACAATAACAATCTAGGTGCCGGATATATTGAAAAGCGCGGCGAGCAGTATCTTGTTCGCGCTCCAGGACAAATGCAGTCTGTGGAGGACATCCGCGATACCCTTATTAGCAACGTTGACGGTACCCCAGTGCGTATCCGCGACGTTGCGACGGTCGAGGTTGGAAAGGAGCTCCGCACTGGCGCAGCCACCGAGAATGGCCGCGAAGTGGTACTAGGTACGGCCTTCATGCTTATCGGTGAAAATAGCCGAGTAGTTTCAAGGGCTGTCGACGACAAGATGAAAGAGATAAACCTTTCGCTTCCGGAAGGCGTAAAGGCAATTACTGTCTACGATCGAACTGTACTCGTAGACAAAGCTATATCCACCGTTAAGAAGAACCTCACTGAGGGTGCCATTCTTGTTGTGGTTATACTTTTTCTCTTCTTAGGCAATATCCGGGCGGCGATCCTAACCGCGCTTGTGATACCGCTTTCTATGCTCTTCACGTTCACCGGCATGGTAGCCAATCAGGTCAGCGCCAACCTGATGAGCCTAGGCGCATTGGATTTCGGCATCATTATCGATGGAGCCGTGGTGATTGTTGAGAACTGCGTGCGTCGACTTGCACACGCTCAGTCCCATCACGGACGGGCATTAACACTGTCCGAACGGCTTCATGAAGTATTCGCTGCGGCAAAGGAAGTGCGTCGGCCTCTATTGTATGGGCAGCTGATCATTATGATCGTGTATCTGCCGATATTCGCCCTTACAGGGGTAGAAGGTAAGATGTTCACGCCCATGGCGTTTACCGTAGTGACAGCGCTATTCGGGGCGATAATCCTTTCGGTGACGTTCGTCCCGGCGGCCGTTGCGCTCTTTATCGGTAAGCGGGTTACGGAAAAGGAAAACTTTCTAATCCGCAATGCTAAACGGGCCTACGCACCTGCGCTCGATGCGGTAATGGCCAACAAGCCAGCAGTGCTCACCTTTGCGGTAGTTGTAGTCATACTTTCTGGCCTCGTAGGGTCACGTATGGGCAGTGAATTCGTGCCTAGCCTCAACGAGGGAGACTTCGCTATCCAAGCCCTTCGTGTACCAGCTACCAGTCTTAGTCAGTCTGTAGAGATGCAGCAGCAGCTGGAGCGAAAGCTTATGGATGAGTTTCCGGAGATTGAACGCATATTTGCGCGAACTGGCACTGCGGAAGTGGCATCGGATGCTATGCCTCCAAATATCTCTGACGGGTACGTCATGCTGAAGCCACAAGAACAGTGGCCGGATCCAGGCAAGTCGCGTAATCAGCTCTTAAGCGAGGTGCAAGCATCCGCCGCTGAGTTGCCGGGCAATAACTACGAGTTTTCCCAGCCGATTCAGCTGCGTTTCAACGAGCTGATTTCCGGAGTTCGTGCCGCGGTAGCCGTGAAAATCTATGGTGATGACATGGACGTTCTTAACAGCACGGCGGCGGAAGTATCCGAGGTGCTAGGACAAGTACCAGGCGCTTCAGAGGTTACGGTCGAGCAGACGACTGGCCTTCCCATGCTCACGATTGATATCGATCGCGATCAGATCGCACGATACGGCCTGAGTCTAGATACCGTCCAGCAAGCGGTTGCAGTAGCTATCGGTGGCCGAGAGGCAGGCACCTTGTTTCAAGGAGATCGGCGTTTCGATATCGTGGTTCGTTTACCGGACGAGATACGCAGCGATCTCGCCGCAATTGAGCGGCTTCCAATTGCCCTTCCAAGGGAATTAAACAGCACCATAAGTTATATCCCCCTCGGCGAGGTGGCCACCCTGGATTTGGCCCCCGGTCCGAATCAGATCAGTAGAGAAGAAGGGAAACGGCGAATTGTCGTCAGTGCAAACGTCCGTGGTCGTGACATTGGATCATTCGTATCTGAGGCAGAACAGAAAATCCAGGCCCAGGTAGATATCCCGGCAGGTTATTGGATCGACTGGGGCGGTACCTTTGAGCAGCTTGAATCGGCAACGAAGCGGCTGCAGATTGTCGTCCCCGTGGCGCTGCTCCTGGTCTTCATTCTGCTTTTCATGATGTTCAACAATGTCAAAGACGGTTTGTTGGTCTTTACAGGGATTCCATTTGCGCTCACCGGAGGCATTGTTGCGCTGTGGCTCAGAGATATCCCATTGTCCATTTCAGCAGGTGTTGGCTTTATTGCTCTGTCAGGCGTCGCCGTTCTAAATGGCCTGGTAATGATCTCCTTCATCCGTAGCCTACGGGAGCAAGGTTTACCTCTGGACACTGCGATCCGCGAAGGTGCCCTTACCCGGCTACGACCGGTATTGATGACAGCCTTAGTGGCTTCACTCGGGTTCGTTCCAATGGCCTTGAATGTGGGTACCGGTGCAGAGGTACAACGTCCCCTTGCGACGGTGGTGATCGGGGGGATTCTCTCCTCAACGGTGCTAACGCTATTAGTTTTGCCGTTGCTCTACCAGATGGCTCATCGACGCGAAGACGAATTGGAGGAGCAAGAAATCGCGTTGGCCGCTGACAGAACAAGCTAGAGATTGGATGGCGGCACACAACGCCCCGTTCTTGCTAGCTAGCGAGAACGGGGCGCGTTAATTATCGGAGCGCAGTTTCATTAGCGGCGCAGCGGACAGCACAGCCTTTGTGGCGCAGTCTGATGCATCTAAGCGGTAAATAAAAAATTGCTCAGCGCTTAGTGCGTATGACTTTCGCTACATACGCGTCCTTGACCTGATGGCTTTCACCCACGGTGAGCTGACGAAGGATTATGCAAACAGCGACTGACCTGCCCCGGTCGGCAGCAAAGGGCGATAGCTACGACAAAGCCCTGGCTGGAACGATCAGCGGGCTGTGCAAGGCCGAGCTGACACCGTCAATCATGGGCGAACCGTGAGGCCTTTGAGATAGCGACCCAGACATGGGTGCGCTGTACGCCACAGCGTCTGTTCAGCTCACTCGGACATGATCCTTGCGAAGGCTAATAACAACAGATCAGGCAATGGCGGCCTGACTTAAACGAAACGGCTTATATAAATTCCGGGCGATTCGCTGGTAGCGATGTTGCGGGCAAGTTATGGAAACAAAAAAGCGCCCCGAAGGGCGCTTAGAGTGCAACTGCTTCCAAAGGAGATTGGAAGCTGCAGGAGGCGAATATCGTTCAGATATGAAGCGGTTAGTCAGCTTTGGTTTCTTTCTTGCTTTCCGTATTGTTCTGATCTTGGCGGGTATCCTTAATCTGTAATTCGTCTATTTTTCGTTTGGCGGATTCGGTTCCGTGAATTCGTTTTTGATCTGCTCGGAATTTTTCATTAAATTTAATTGAGCGGTCGTAACCATCTTCTGCATAAGACAATGCGGAGCCGCAGATTACCAAACCAACAACAATAGCTTTCAACAGATTCATAGGGCAGTCCTCGCTAAATTCAAAGGTGGCTTGCTGAGCTTTCTCGCTGAGCCCTGCAGGTTCGAATGAATTTTGCGTGATTGAAGTTAACAGCAGCATGAGCCAAGCATTACATTATTGAAATGTAATGCTTCCATTGCGCGGTGACATGAGCGCCTTGCTTCGTCATGTCAGCACCGAGGCGCACCAATCTGCAAGGGCCTATCCTACGAAAAGAATGATTGGAAGATTACAATTTTGTCATCTTCGGATTGACGCCGCATCATCTATCATTAGCGAGCAACGTCGTTTAACGTTTGAGAGGGATCGACCAGTTATCGGCAAGTTTCAGACGATAATGCACGAACTCGCTTGAGAGTGGTCGCATTTCTGTCAGTGTGGTTTGGAAGGCCAGATGGTATTGGTGCTAGTATTATCTATTACTTTTTTGGGCTCCCTATCCTTGTCTTATGTTATTTAAGGACGGTTAAAAACCAATGGCTCACGAACATAACCATAACACCGAAGCCATAGGCGATAAGCGTTTAATCGCTGCCATTGGCGTTAATACTGTGCTAACTCTGGCACAAGTTGTTGGAGGAATACTTTCTGGCAGTTTATCGCTCATAGCTGACGCGCTACATAACTTGAGCGATGCCGCATCACTGGTTATTGCGCTCATCGCACGTAAAATCGGTCGCAAACCGCCAGATGCTTTTAAAACCTTCGGCTACCGACGCAGTGAAACCATAGCGGCTTTGATTAACTTGGTCACGCTGATTATCGTTGGTCTCTACCTCATCTACGAAGCTATAGGTCGGTTTTTTGCCCCACAGCCCATTGAAGGATGGACAGTGGTCGTGGTGGCGGGAATAGCCTTGATTGTAGATGTCGTCACGGCCTTGCTCACCTACACAATGTCTAAGAATAGCATGAATATAAAGGCGGCATTCTTGCACAATGTGTCGGATGCGCTGGCCTCCGTCGGTGTTATTATTGCCGGAACATTAATCCTTCTGTATGACTGGTATTGGACAGATACTGTACTGACGCTGATGATTGCTGGTTACGTGCTATGGCAGGGCTTTAGCATGCTACCTAAAACCATTCACTTGTTAATGGAGGGCGCACCAGAAGGAGTTTCCATCACTGATATAATCAATGTCATGGAGCAAGTGGACGACGTTGTGAGTGTTCACCACGTACATGTCTGGGAAATTGCCGAACATTCAACTGCATTGGAAGCTCACGTTGTCATCAAGAAGGCTAGCCTGCCCGAAATTGAACGAGTGAAGACTGATTTAAAACGTGTACTTCATGAGCGATTCAAAGTCAGCCACTCGACACTTGAAATGGAGCTAGACGGCAGTGTTTGTATCGACACCAGGCAGGCCGACAGTCATCGCAGCGAAGCATAAGCCTGCTTTGCGCTCACCGCTGTTGCTAGACAGTTATCTCGATATCAACGGAGTGAACTTGCGACATCACTCGTTGGCGCTATGTCTTCGACCAGAGACATGCTAGCGGCATGTGGCCAAAGCAGCTCGTCACGAGGAGATCAGGCTAGGTCGTGGCACCTTCGGCAGGCTGCCGCGACGAGCAAGCCCCGCCAGTCGCTACCGCCGCGGACGCTCAGAGCCAGCGGCGGACTCGTGCACGGTAGCGGGCAAATGATTCGCCGAACAATGTTTCCAGCGCCCACTCTTCGGCTGGGATCTGGAAACGGTTCATGTACAGCACGAAAGCAACTACGCCAAGCAGGGTTAGAGGCGAGGCCAAGACCAGCGCCCAAGCCGCCAGGATAATGGCAAAGCCTAAGTACATGGGGTTGCGGCTGTACCGGTAGATGCCAGCCTCCACTAATGCAGAAGCCTGCTGCGGCTGCAATGGATTAACCGTAGTACGCGCGCGGCGAAACGACAGGACGCCGGCGAGGCACACGCCGAGCCCCAGGAGCAGTATTGGCAAAGCGAAGGTCAGGCGCGCGGTCCATGCCAGTTCGAAACCCGGCAATTTGGTTCCCGACAAACCCATCAGCACAGCGATCAGGCCGGCCACGAGCAGCGGTGGCACGCGGTTTTCCAGCGCGCTCATAGTGTCATTCTCGTGCCTTGGCCACTTCGCTGTTCACCAACTGGCGCAGCGGCTCCGGGCCAAACTCGCTGAGCGCACGACCATTGACAAAAAAAGTCGGCGTGCCACGAACCCCAACGGCTTTAACGTCCTGCATGTCCGTTTCCAGCACGGCGTTGACGCCAGGCGTATGCATGTCCTGGCGGGCCTGTTCCAAGTTCAAACCGACGCGCTCTGCAGCAGCCCATGCCTGCGTTACCTTGGGGTCGTCGTGCCAACCGGGTTGGGCTTCCAGCACAGCCCCCAACACTTGTTCATGGAGATTTTGCTTACGCGCCGCCTCCAGCATTCGCGCCACCTCTTCGGAGCCTTGATGGAACAGTACATAGCGCAGCACCAAACGCACGTCTTCCGGGTTCTCGGCGAGGATCTGCTTCACATAGGGGTGGAAGGCGCGGCATGCCTCGCAGGAAGGGTCAAAGAATTCGACGATGGTCACTGGCGCTTGCGCCGGGCCGAACACTGGTGAGTGGAAGCGAACCAACTGGCCGCCGTTCTGTTTGGGTTGTGTCGCGGTCTCTTGGGCTGTCGAACCGGGAGCCTGGGCCTGTTGAGGCGATTGCGAGGGGGAATAGAAGAATGCGGCGGCAGCAAAGACGGCCAGGATCACGACACTGACGATCAGGACCACGGAACGGCGATTCATGGGGTGGTTCTCCGACGGATGATTATGAGCAGGATGGCGATAAGGATAAAAGCGAACAAGGCGAGTGCCGGCAGGGGCACCACGCCGAAGAGGGTCATTCCGGCGCCTGAGCAGGATGGACCAGTGGCCGTGCAGGGCTGGATCGGCTGTGGAATCAGCCCTGCATAGAGCAGCGTGTGAACAAATGCCAGTGCCGCACCGATAGCGGTCAGCGGCAGGGCATAGTGCCAGACGGTGAAATCCGAGCGGTAGCAGGCGATGGCCAGGATCACCGCCAGCGGAAACATGAAGGCACGCTGGAACCAGCACAACACGCAGGGTGCCTGGCCCATCACCTCACCAATGAACAGCGCGGACAGGGTCGATACCAGTGCGACCAGCCAGGTTAGCAGCAGCAGGTTCCAGGGCATGCCTGAAGGTTGAGGATTCATTGCGGTTAACTCCTGGCGATGGCGAGCACTTGCCTCAGACCCGCCATCCAGTTATTTCGAAACATCATGCATCCTCTTATCGGCAGGACTTGTTAGGACCGTTGCGGACTTCGCCCAACGGCAAAGCGAAAAGCAACCAGCCTCAACGCTGGGTTAAATCCGATGCCAGTGGGAGAATGTCGCCCTTGCGCAACAAGGGAAGATATCAGATGTCGCGGGACTGGCTGGAAGAACACCAGATAGCATTTTATTTCGCGGCGGTGGTGGCCGCTGCCATTGCAGGCCTGAGCTCTGCGCAATTCACCGGACTGACGGCCATGGCCATCACACCGGCGATTGCCGTGCTGATGTATGCCATGTTTCTGCAGATTCCTTTTTTGGAGCTGCGAGAAGCTTTTGCCAACCGCCGCTTCGTCGGTGCCTTGTTGCTGGCCAACTTCCTATTGGTGCCATTGATGGTGTGGCTGGTGACGTGGCCGCTCTCATCGAACAAGGCCTTGTTGGTCGGCGCGCTGCTTGTCCTGCTGACGCCTTGTATCGATTACGTGGTGGTCTTCACCCACCTGGGCAAAGGGGACTCTCGTCTGGTGCTCGCGGCGACGCCATTGCTGCTGTTGCTCCAGCTTCTGCTGCTGCCCCTCTACTTGCGGCTAATCCTTGGCCCCGAAGCCGGCACAGTGATCGAGCTGTGGCCCTTCGCAGAAGCCTTCCTGTTACTGATCGTCCTACCCTTGGTAGCGGCTGTGCTCACCGAATTTGGCGGACGCCGATCTCTGCTGCTTCGCGCATGGAGCGCAGGTTGGGCCTGGCTGCCAGTGCCTGCAATGGCCCTGGTTCTAATCGTGGTGGTGGGTTCGCAGATCGCGGCTGTCGTGTACCAACTCGACATCCTGGCGCCGTTGCTTCCGGTATACGGAGCGTTTCTACTACTCGCTCCGGCCCTCGGCGTACTCAGCTCCCGGCTATTTGGCTTGGAGGCTTCTGCCGCACGGGCAGTGGCCTTTAGCTCAGGCACTCGCAACTCGCTTGTAGTGCTTCCCCTGGCCCTAGCGCTCCCGGAGTCCATTCGCGCGCTGGCCGCGGCGGCTGTGATTACTCAGACACTCGTAGAACTGATTGGTGAATTGATCTACTTACGGGCGATTCCAGCCATGGTCAGAAACAGTTGAGCCTCGTCGAAATCGGCGAGAGCGCTCATGCCTCGTGCTGTGGAGCAAGATTGATCAGCGGCGCAATGATGAGCTGAGCGGAGCGCGCCCAAGAAACCAGTGCCTCAAGATCCATCTGTAGAGATTGGGCTTCTGTCCAGATACAAGCACTCTCGGCAGGCACCGTAAGAGCGATGCCCTCAACTATCGTCAGAGCCATCGCATGCAATCTCAGTAGCTCGTCGCGAATGGAGGTGATTCCACCCAGTTCCACCAAGCAGACGTCCAAGCGATCAACCAGCCGGAGCAGTTGAGAGGTGTCGAAGCTGTCGCGCAGGTTTTCCAACGCCACGGCGTCCACTTCGCCGTACGGTGTAAGGCGGAAGGATGCGGGAGGAATGTTGATCATGGCGTTTTCTCGGTATCTAGCTGGCTAGGTCTGATCACCCGCAGCGAGCCGGCAGCTTGTTGGAACACCGAGTCCTTGATCCAGGGCTCCGGTGGCCGGTTTAGCTTGAGGTTGAATTCGCCGAAGCGCTTGAGGTTGCTGGTCAGGTAGAGTGGTTGGGCCCCCTTCAGCATACATAGCGGAACTGGTGTAGACGACTAGCCCTGAGCTAGGCCTTGGGCTTTCAAGCAGCTCCAATGATCGGCACTGAAGTGCTAGGGAGCGGATTACTTCTAAAATTCTGGCTAACACGCTCACACTTAAAAACGCTTCTGGATATGCTGGAAAAAGGCAAGCCAAGCAGGCGAAAAATTGACACTAACTACTTTCAATACAATGGTTATTTCTTGGGATATAACTCTTCTAAAGATAATGCCGGTAAATACGGATTTGAAGAAAGCCCTGCTGAAATCAAGCAAAAAGTGAAAGAGCTTTTACTAATCTAGCTCGGTCGAACAAACTAGGTCTATTGCTCGTTGAGTGATCGTCTCTGAGCATTTTAACTGCTGCCGTTGCTGGCAGCCATGAGTCAAAAATTGCACTCAACGACAGGCAGCTTTTGGCCGACAGGTGCCTGTCGTCACCGGCTGCAATCGGCCGAGGCTGTGTAAAAACGTTTTCGAGCGCGACAGGTACTCAAAACCGGACTGGAAATCGCGCATCTGGGCGAAATCCACATCTGCTGAGGTGCCGAAAAATTTCAGATTTCACGTAGACGCGCGCACTTCAATTTTGACGAAGCGTTTTTACACACTCTGGGCCAAAAGCAGGCATTAGATGTGACCACGGCACTCGAGGTGATTCAAAACTGCTCTAGACGTTCGTCTTCAGCTGATAGCCATATGGACAGCACACACCACCCAAGGTACGGTTCATTTGCCATGGTAATACGCCATTATCAAGCGATGCCTAGAGGGATTTAGAGTGCACGTTAAAGCCATCAAGCTGATCAACTTCAAAAAATTTCGCGACGAACTTCTAGAATTCAACGACGACGTCAATATTTTCGTCGGCGACAACAATGCTGGTAAAAGCACAATCTTGGAAGCGTTAGAAATTGTGCTCAATTACAATCATCGTGGACGGCCCTTCAACGGCGAGTTCTCCCCTGATCTTTTCAATCAGGATGCCGTCACGCGGTTTCTCGCCTCTGACTTGAGCTCCAAGCACCTGCCCAGCCTTATCATCGAAGCCTACATTGACGGTGTGCCTGAGTACCGAGGCTCGAACAACAGCCTCAAGGCTGACGCCCAGGGCGTCTTGGTACAAGCCTGTTTCGACCCGTCGCTGGAGGCCGTATACGAGAGCCACCTGCTGACCAAGCCGAACATCACCAGCATTCCGATCGAATTCTATAAGGTGGAATGGCTCGATTTCGGTTGGAATCCGATAAAACCGATCGCTAAGAAGTTTAAGGCGCTGTACATCGACCCCACACGTATCCACCCAACCATGGGGAAGAACCAGTACATTTCGAGCATTCTCAACACCGCATTGGCGAAGGAAGAGCTCGTCAAGCTGACCCTCAATTATCGTGAAAACCTGCAGGTGTTTAACAACTCCGGGGAGGTCAGGACGGTCAATGCCAGCCTTGATGCGGGTCACCTTATCACCGATAGCAAGCTCACCATTGCAGCAAGTACGTTACCTGCGGGCTCCATCCAGACCGGCCTACAGCTTGAGGTCGATGATGTGCCTTTTCACCTCATCGGCAAGGGTGAACAGAGCAATGTGCAGATTAAACTGGCCATTCAGAACAAATCCCACGACATCGATCTGGTGATGATGGAAGAGCCCGAAAATCATCTATCTCACACCAATCTGAACAAGCTTGTGCACTACATCGAAACCCAGCGAGGAGACAAGCAGCTGTTCCTGACCACCCACAGCTCGTATGTGTTGAACAAGCTGAGTATCGACAAAATTTGCCTTGTGCAGTCAGGGTACAAAAGGCTGCACACGCTAGACGCTAAAGTGGTGAAGACCCTCAAGCGTCTTCCTGGCTACGACACCTTGCGGGTGGCACTGTCGGGCAAGGTCATCCTGGTCGAGGGGCCGTCGGACGAACTGGTGCTCAAGAAAATCTACCAACGAAAACACAACCGACTGCCTGAGCAGGACGGGATAGATATCATCGTGGTACGCGGTGTAGGTTTCAAGACGTTCATCGAAGTCGGTAAAGAGATCGGCACCAAGATCCATGTGCTCAGGGATAATGACGGCGACTATAACGGTAACGTTGTACAAGGACGTCTGGAATACGCTGCGTTTCCTAACATCAAGCTGTACTCGTCGATGAACGACGCCGAATTTTCGCTTGAGCCAGCGATGATTTATGCCAACGCAGTTGACATTAAAACCCTTGACGCTTTCGCAAAGGAAGTCTTGTCGACGGAAACCTTCAATATCTACAACGCAGAGGTCTCTCTGGAGGATCGAAGGGAAAATTTGATCCGTTGGTTCAAGAGCGTAAAGGGCAACGGTAAAGGCGCTCGCAAGGTCGACTCTGCGGTCAAACTGTTCGATGGCGCACTGGACTTCAAGTACCCAGCCTTTCTAGACGAGGTGCTCGATTTTGCCTAACGAACTCTGGGTCGCAGGCGCCGGATCAGGGAAAACGCACAAGATCATTACTGAAGCCATTGAGACCATCAAGGCTGGTGGACGTGTGCTTGTAGTCACCTATACAACCAATAATCAGGCAGAGTTGCGCTCTCGTTTTGTTGAGTTGTACGGTGCTAGCAGTGAGCACTTCGTCGTCAAGGGGCTGTTCTCTTTTTACCTGGAAGATATGGTGCGTCCCTATCAGAGCGAGGTATTTCCAGATCGGATCACGACTATCTCGTTCACTGAGAACAACCCTCACTTAATATCAGGTACAACCTACTACATTGAAGGCAGAGCTGAAAAATCGGAAGATGGCACGATCAATCCACTGCATTACCTGACGCCCTGCAAAACAAAGGCGTACTCCGGGTTTTTGGCAAAGCTTGCGACCCTCATTGCGAAACTATCCAAAAATGCCCCTGCCAAGCGGTTGAAGGAGATTTATCAAAGGGTCTATTTTGATGAAGTGCAGGATTTGGTCGGTTGGGACTACGACGTGATCAAATCACTCAACAAGGTCATGGTCGACTCGATCTGTTGTGTGGGCGACTTTCGACAGACAATCTACACAACGACGTTCGGCCATAAGGCTCCGCAGACGCCTCAACAGAAGGTCGATTACTTCGTCGGGAAAATGAAGTTCGAAAAGCATTCGATGCCGAAGAATCGCAGGTGCATACAAGAAATCTGCGACCTCTCCGACACGATCCACCTGGGGCTGTATGACAAGACGGTAACAGGTGTCGAGAAAGTGCCAGACGAAATATCGCATCACCATGGCACCTTCATAGTGAAACAATCTCAGGTGAGCGATTACTTGGCAGCGTTTCAGCCTCAAGTACTGCGCTGGTCGTCCACCACCGGCACTGGATACCTACCGGGTAACCTTATCTGTTATACGTTCGGTTCCTGCAAAGGCTTAGGCTTTGATCGAGTGCTTGTGATCCCGTCAGATAAACATCTGAAGTTCATTGGCGGAAATGCCAAAGTGTTCGACAAGGATAAGACGGAGGAGTCGCGAAACAAGCTATACGTCGCGATTACCCGCGCGCGCTATAGCCTGGCCTTCCTCGTCGAGGATAAGAAGGTGAAAGGGCTCCCTTACCCCATATGGGATGGCTCTGGCGCGCTCAATGCAGTGATCGAAAAGTGAGGCGGAGAGGCTGACGACTCATGTTGAGTGACGAGAAGCCGCCTCTCCCCGCGGACATTTCAGGAGCAATACCATGACGATGGCCCATGAGCGCACCCGTAGCGTTGTTCAAACACGGGACTTCCTACAGGAGCTGGCTAGGGACACGAGCCTTCCTGAAAACGTACGGTACCAAGCAAATAATCTACTTCGGCATTACCCGACAGCAGAAGCCGTCTGGTTGGCTGGTCGAGTGGAAGAGCGATCCAAGCAAGAGCTTTCCCTATTGGCCGACAAGCATGGACCTCTACATCCGGTGTTAGTCAGCTGGCTGTTAAATGATCCGATGTTTTCGGATCACGGAGCCAGCTGAGCCGGGGCGCAACACTGGCAAGAGGATCCCCCTCGTCAGGTGTTCAAGGGGCAGATGCTGGCTGTGGCCTTGATGTCCATCATGCCGTTTAAATAGGCCCCGTTTATCTCTGAGCGGCCCGAAGGGAGCCGTGCACTGGGCGTGATTGACATACCGCCGTGCCGTAACAGCTTCCCTCGTATCTATAATTGGTGGCTCAGCTAGGAGCCATCATGAGTTTGTTGCCGATTGAATCTGTTTTGCCCGCTTTAAGAGATGCCTTGTCTGCACGTAATGAAGTTGTACTTGAGGCAGCGCCGGGGGCAGGCAAAACAACGCGAGTACCAATAGCGCTGCTGGAAGAGCCTTGGCTGGCCGACCAGACTATTGTCATGCTCGAACCACGTCGACTAGCTGCCAGAGCCGCAGCTGAGCGACTGGCGAGCGAGCTGGGAGAAAGCGTTGGGCAAACAGTCGGCTATCGAATTCGCTTGGAGAGTAAGGTCGGACCACAGACTCGAATTGAAGTAGTGACTGAAGGCATTCTTACTCGTCGGCTTCAAGACGATCCTGCCCTAGATGGCGTTGGGCTGCTCATATTTGATGAGTATCATCTGCGTAGTCTCGATGCCGATCTGGCGTTGGCCTTGTGTCTCAACGGCCGTGAGTTGTTGCGCGACGAACCGCCGCTGAAGGTGCTGCTGATGTCCGCCACGCTGGAAGGCGAGCGCCTGTCGCGCCTGCTGGACGAGGCGCCTGTGGTACGCAGCGAAGGTCGCATGTATCCGGTGGAGCAGCGTTGGGGGCGGCCGAGTCAGATCGGCGAGGCGCTCGAACCCCGGGTGGTACAGACCATGCTCCAGGCCCTGGCCGATGAACCTGGCAGCCTGCTGGTGTTCCTCCCCGGCCAGGCGGAGATTCGCCGCGTCGCCGAGCAGTTGGCCGAGCGCCTCGCTGGCCGGTCAGAGATCCTGCTCTGCCCGCTCCACGGTGAACTGGACCTCGCTGCCCAGCGCGCGGCCATCGAGCCGGCACCGGCGGGCAAGCGCAAGGTGGTGCTGGCCACCAACATCGCCGAGACCAGCCTGACCATCGATGGCGTGCGCGTGGTGGTGGACGCGGGCCTGGAGCGTGTACCGCGCTTCGACCCGGCCAGTGGCATGACTCGCCTGGACACCCAGCGTATTTCCCGCTCCTCCGCGACCCAGCGTGCCGGCCGTGCCGGCCGTCTGCAGCCGGGTGCCTGCTACCGGCTCTGGTCTGAGGCCCAGCATGAGCAACTGGCCGCCCACGGGAGCGCGGAAATCCTCCAGGCCGACCTTGCCGGACTGGCGTTGCAACTGGCGCGCTGGGGGATTGGTGATCCCAATGAACTGGCCTGGCTCGATCCGCCGCCCACGGCTGCCTACGCCCAGGGCCGTGACCTGCTGCAACGCCTCGGCGCACTGGCCGACGATGGCAACTTGACCCGCCATGGCCAGGCCATGGCCGAACTGCCCGCCCATCCGCGCATTGCCCACCTGCTGTTACGTGGCCACGCCCTGGGACTCGGCGGCCTGGCCTGTGACCTCGCCGCCCTACTGGGCGAGCGCGACATCCTGCGTGGTGGCGGTGCCGACCTGCACAGCCGCCTCGCCTTGCTGGCCGGTAACGACAAGGCAGCGCGTGGCGCTCGTGGCGGCGTGCAGCGTGCTCGCCAGCTGGCGCGGCAGTTCCGTTCCTACCTGCGTGGCCCGGCCAGCGAGCCGGTGGCCGATCCGGATCACCCGCGCTGGCTCGGCTGCCTGCTGGCGTTCGCCTACCCGGACCGCATTGCCCAGCAACGTCGTGCCGGAGGGGCCGATTATCGGCTGGCCAATGGCCGTGCAGCCACCTTTGGCGAGCCGGATGCGCTGATGAAGGAGCCCTGGTTGGTGATCGCCGATCTCGGTAGCCGCCAGGGCCAGCGTGAAGAGCGCATCTATCTCGCGGCCGACCTTGATCCCGCACTGTTCGACGGCCCTCTGGCCGAACAGGTAAGGTGCCAGGACCTGCTCGACTGGGAAGAGCGCGAAGGTGTGCTGCGCGCCGAACGTCAGGTGAAAGTGGGTGAGTTGGTGCTGGCCCGCGAAGCCCTTGCCGAACTGGATGACGAGGCCCGCTCGCGTGCGCTGCTCGGTCTGGTGCGACGCAAGGGGCTGGAGCTGCTGCCGTGGAGTGCGGAGCTGCGCCAGTGGCAGGCGCGGGTGGCGCTGCTGCGCCGACTGGACCTGGCCGACACGGGCAGCAGCGAATGGCCAGACCTCTCCGACGCGGCGCTTCTGGCCAGCCTGGAGGAGTGGCTGCAGCCCTGGCTGGGCAAGGTCAGCCGCCTCAGCCATTTCGCCAACCTCGACCTCGCCGGCATCCTCCATGGCCTGCTGCCCTGGCCGCTGCCGCAACGCCTCGACGAGCTGGCGCCGCGTACGCTGGAAGTGCCCTCCGGCTCGCGCATCCGCCTCGACTACAGCGACGAGATGCCGGTTCTCGCGGTGCGCCTCCAAGAGCTGTTCGGCCTCGCCGACACTCCGCGCATCGCCGGTGGCCGTCAGGGCGTCAAGCTGCACCTGCTGTCCCCGGCCCAGCGCCCGGTGCAGGTCACCCAGGACCTGGCGAGTTTCTGGCGCAATACCTACGCGGAAGTGAAGAAAGATTTACGAGGTAGGTACCCTAAGCATTACTGGCCTGAGGACCCGCTTGTGGCCCAGGCTACAGCTAGAGCTAAGCCGCGAAAATCGTAGGCTGTTGCTCAATGCGGGCGTGTGAACCGGAACCCAGTGTTGCCTCGAGAGCAACGCAGGTTGGCTCTCTGTTGAGTGTGCCAGTCAACCGGCGTACTAGGGCCGTGCGAGTTTTACCGTATTGCCATTCGTAGAGTCGACGTGCCCGTTTTTTGCAGATTTCGGCCCTTTGTAAATGTGTGCTCCGGAACTTAAGCGACGGTTCACCCTTGACACCCTAGTGGAGGATCATAGATGTCGTGGACTTTGGCGGCATCGACCATGCATTCCTGGTTGATCACAACGGCCAAGTGATCTTCAGCCTTGACAAGGGTCAGGTGATGACGAACCTCAAGGACATCTATCCGGACAGAGCCCTACGGATTGAGTCGGGCATTCAGGATGCCACCTTGCACGGGCAGGAGCGGATTGTCTCTTTCGCCCCAGTGAACGACCGGTAAACGTCGTCGTCATTAGACACGCGCTTTATGGACGCTTCGGCAGTGAAGCGAGTTGTATCGCAACATTCAAAGGTGGTTATGCCAATGCTCCCAGCTTTTGACTGACTCCGTATTCTCTTCCTCTTCCTCTTCCTTTGTCTCTTTCTTGAGATCTTCTTGCCGAAGTTGCTTTAGCTTCTCCAGTTCACGCACGTACTCGTCAACTGGCATACCATTTTTTAATGCGTTCAGAAGTAGCTCCTCGGCCTGGTCATATATACGGTTAGTCCTGATTATATGGGCAGATGAAACGATGTCTTCGTATCCATCAAGTTTGGCGAATGCAAGATGAATATACCGTTCTACCGAGAGGGGATCTTTGTGGCCAGTCCACAGCATGACGTCGTAAAGAAACTTTTTGCTATTAAGCAGGGCGCTTCTGAAGTCGTCCTTTTGCTTGAACTTGTGTCTTTTGATTAGGAGTACGAAAAGATTGGTGATGAAAGCATGGCGGAACATGTGTGCACAGACTTTTTCTTCGATGCCGGCGTGACTTCTAAGTTGAATCATTTCATTCGTAATACTGCAGGCACCGAGCGGCTTACCAGTCTTTTCTTGAACAAAGAGTCTGTCGTGATCCGTGTCCTTGAAGTTGCGAAGAGATATTCTGCGGGCAAACTGAATATATTTCTTAGCTTCGCTTAGTACCACTCTTGAAATCGGGATAAAACGCTCGGAATAGGTTCCACGTTTCAAGGTTCGCAGACGTAGCAATGGGAACGACATGTTCATGGCATTACGTATGTCCGAAACGGTAATTTCAATTATCTCGCTGCGTCGAGCGCCCGTATGCTCAAGCAAGGAAATCACCAGATTCCGTCGAAGTTGAAGGTGTCTCGATGGGTGGATTTTGTTTGCTGAATCTCGCAAAAGCTTTATATGTTCGCTCGGGATCGGATCGCGCGTGTGGTAGCGCGTTCCAGATACATGAAGAGAGTGGTGATGCAGATAACTCCGCTTTATCGTTCTTCCTGAGCGCGTTGTGATAGTAAATGTTTTCATTACGGCGCGGATGGTTCCATTCTCTGATACAAATGCATCGTCGCCATAAAGACGTCCTACGAATTGCAAAAAATCTAGACAGATCCTACCAATTGCTAGGAGTGTAGTTTCGGTGCGCCTATTTACAGTGGGATCGTTGACAGATCGCTCCTTTCTTAATTCGTCAATGAAGTCTGAGAACTGTTGGTCAGACAGTCCTATAAAGTCAGTTCGGTATCTGAAGCAGTAGCGAACTAGTGGGCTTATTTTGGATGCATACTCCCCAATGCTTCCGCCTTTACCGCCGTGCCTTGATAGGCCTTTTCCACCTCGGCCAGGGCGGTCACGTAGTGCGAGCATGTAGAGATTTGCGACGTTATTGGGCGTGCCATCAGGCCAACAGCAAAACGGCAGGCCAGAACCATCTTTTGTTATAGTACTTCCATGCGCATGGTAGCTAAAGAGTGTTAGCTCTTTAAGTGGTTTAAATAGTTGTTGGCGAAGGTGGTTTGTCACTTGCGATACTCCTCCAGTCGCGTAACTCGCCCGTCTCCGGAAGAAGGGGAGGGGGGGGGTGGCTGTTCTGGAGGGAGGCTCAGTAGAGCAGTAAGTGCCTGAACGGCATCGCTTGCCCGCTTTTCAAGTAGAGCGGGATCTAGATTGCTACGTATATTTCTTAACTCGTTAATTGCCAGGCTTAATCCCTGGAGGAGGACCATGTTGGCGCAGCGCTGCTTATCAAGTCTCTCCTCTAGTTCAGTTACTAGTCGCGAAAGTCCGGACTTAGTGCGTTTTGTTGAAGTGGCCTCTTTGCTGCCATTGACCTTCTCAATGGCCCTCAATGCCGCTAGGCGGAGGGTATCAAGTTCCTTAAATCCTCCCTTGAACTGTAAGTTGGCGTGAGATTTTAAAGTGTTGATGCTCATTGGGGATTTTGACTTTATAGCCCCTGAGTCCTCGAAATTGAATTCGAGCTTGGCTAGCGCTCCTTGGCTTCTGAGAGCCTTTAGAATGTTCTCGTTTTTGGAAAAATAGTCAGGATTACGGTAGATTAGCTTTAAAAGTTCACTGGTTATTAATGTGGCGCTAGCATGTGGCTCTAGGTCGGAGATTTTTTTCATTTAGTCTGTGCTCTGAATTTTTACTACCACGCGCATATGTTGGCCGGTTTCGTCTGTGAAAAACTCTGGCTCAATCTGGACTTTCCCTGTCTTTATCATGTCGGTGATTGCGTCTTCAAGTTCAGCAGTGTCTACTAGAGCAAAATTATCTGTGTTGTAACGAATTTTTAGTATTTCGGCTAGATCTTCGTAAGCAGTGATATCGCCATTATGCAAGCTTTCTGCTATGAACTGAGCCTTAGCGCTACGCAAAACTGCACCATCAGTGGACTCAGTAATGTAATTCCAAACATGCTGCATGTCGGTGTGCCCGAGCATCCACTGCAGTGTCTCCAGTCCTCCAAAACTGCTCGAGTGGAAGAATACCATGGAGAAAAAGCGTCGAAGTTGATGTTGTCGGATATAGTACCTTTCTCCTTTTGAATTTAGTGGTAGTTCGAAATAATCGCACAACAAGTCTAGGTTTCTATTGTAGGCATACATTGTTTGCTGACTAAGCCCGGCATTTCCGAGGAGTCCGGGGGGGGCAAAGAGGCTAGTCATTTCAGTTATGAATCCGCTTTTTAAAAGTCTCTGCTGCATGGAAATTAAGTTTTTAATCATTTTTACGGCAATGGGTTCGATTGGGCGTGCTTGGCGTTGTCTTATGCCGAACAGGTTGGATGTGCTTTTTCTATTTAAGAAGATCAACCATCTTTCGCTTTTATCTAGGCAGTCAGTCGAGTGCAAATCGAGCATTTCTCCTATTCGGCGAGCCATGATTGTTCCAACTACCATCTGGACACATCCAATATAGATGCGTAAGCACTCAATCAGTCCCACATTATTTCTGAGTTCTATGAAGTAATTTGACTGCTTTCTCAGTGCGCCGTGCCTAATAGACACCGTTTGACATACAAGCCCAAGCTTCCTAATTCCCATGTCGATAAGCTCAGGGGGCATAATGTCTTGTAACTCTCCATTGGTAAGTTGCGTAGGGGCAATTCCATTGAGGTTGCAATGCTCTGCCATGCGGCAGAAACCTTCTATTAGAAGTTCTCCATACTTGAAATGGTACTCGATTGATTTTCTGAAGGCGTCTCTCACTATTGGGTACGGCAGCGTCCGAAACCGAGCAGCTTCAGAGAGTGATGGTTCATAATCAAGTATCTGCTTCAGCTCTGATACTTCGGGAGCTGGAAGCCCAATTTCATGAAGAATTCCAAGGTTGTATGTTAAAAATCTGTAGGCGCGAAATGGACCGGATGTCATTGCTTCATGGTCACCTGTCCTGACCGATGAACCGGGATACTCTCTCGATATTATTTCTCTCTCATTATCAGTATAGAATTCTAATGAGCTTAATGTTTTTAGTTTTAGATGCCCGCCTTTCAGTGTGTTGGCATAAAGCGATTTCGCTAGCTGCAAGGTGTTAGGGGTGCGGACTCCAGCAGTTGATCTTTTTTTATAATATCCATGCAAATGCAAGGCAGCTCTTGCATAAGGTATTAAATCAAAAGGTATTTCCAGGTGATGCTCATCTAGTTGTTCGTCAGTCACAATGCGCATTCGTGGATATTGATCTAGAATGCTATCGAGTTCGATAGAACTGGAAGTGTTTATTAAGCTTAAACAAAATTTGCTGATAGTCTTGGTCCACTCGTAAACCGACTCTTCCGAACCGTTGACGCTTGAGAAGACGTCTAGCATTCTCTTCATGTGATGGCTGTTGATTCCAGCCAATCCGAATCTGGATAGCTGATATTCTTTTGCATTCAGAAGAATGTAATCGGCAACGTGAATGGCCCTGTTAAACATCGTCATCTGTGCGGCTAGTGAACCTAATTCGATCGCCGATCCTCGAACAGAACGTGTAGATGTTGTTAAAAAATACTTTAGCCCGTCTAGTAATGGCTTGTTTTTTTGGGCAAGCAGAGAAGTTTCGTCGTCTAATGTAATGTCCCAGTTGATCGTGTTGGGGGTCGCAAAATTGAAATCATATTTCCATATGTGCAAGTCGAAATCACTCAGCAACCAACTTGATTTTTTGTATTCTGTCCTAGGGTCGGTGTAGAACGCTTTTAGGAAGTCTAGCTCTGCTGGTAATTCAACATTCATATATCAACTTCTCCATTCTGCGGGGGTTACACCTCTGCTCGGCGACATAAAGGTGGTCTTTCAGTAGTGCGTCATTATCCCTTCTGATCTCGGCAACAACGGCCTTCGTTAGATCTGCCCAGTATCGTGCTACTCCTGTCACTTCTTCGGGTCGTTCCGCTGTAGCCACTGCTTTCTCTAATGATACGAGGGCGGTCATTATCCCTGGATCCACTGAGATGTAGACCTCTGAGTACTGATTCGCTGAATAGGGTTCAGTTGTTTGAGTGTTCTCCGGGTTGACCAGGTGGTCAGGGATGTCTTTTAGTGCATGGTTCTTAAGAAATAGATTTAACTCTTCCATTGTCTCGAAGTCTGCGGCCTCTATGAGGAAGCTGCTATCTTTCATCGCGTCACAGATTAAGCCGCGCTGAAAAATTCTTATCCAGCGGGCTTGGAAGAAGGCTAGTATTGACTCCGGCAGGTAGTGAGAAAGTTGCAGGCAGTCGTGGTTTGCGTGGCCGAGCGCTTTGGACATGGCTTCGACGCTTTGGGTTTTTAAATATACCTCTACCCCACATGAGGCTCGAAGACTAGAAAGGGTGACTCGAGATAAGAAATTTTTTAGTTCAGTACCCCTCAAGGAAGTATGATTTGAAAATTGTTGTGCAAGTCGTTCAAAAATCCGTGTGTGTTTATCGAATAGCGCTTTGTTCCAAGTCGGAATTACAGCGCTCCGCGGGTGACCGAAACCCTTCCCGCAGGTCAGGAATAACTCCTTCCATCGGCTGTCGCCAATTCCCTTGAGATATTTTCTTAACGGTGCTGTGATCTTTATTACTTCGAAGATTCGCTTTGTTGAGTTCGCGTTTAGTTGTATTTTCTGCTCGCTTAGCTTTCCACCTCTTCTATCCTTGAAGCCGACCAACTGATACCCGGTGTCGGTTTTCACAAAGCCGGATCTTCTACCTTTGTCGTCATACAAACGAAAATTCTTAAGGAAAGATTCTGTGATCTCATTGTGCTCTGCTACCAGTAAGCATTGGTAGGGATAAAGAGTGCCAGCAGCCGGAAGTCCAAGTATATTTGCGACATCAGCAGATAATATGGTGTATCCGTATTGGTGTTCGAAGTCCATGCGCGAGGATGGAAAGCCGTTGCTTTGAAAAATCGCGCAAATTGATTCGTGATCGTAACTCCGACGCTGCCAGCCTTTTCGAGGTTTGATTTCCGAGGAGTTTATCCGTGTGGTTGCGAGTATACGAAGTTGGACTCTCGAGTAAAGTTCATTGGCTTGTTCTGTTGCCCAGGATTTTACGGTTTCGATGTCTTTGTGGATACTTTTGAATAATATTTCTATTGCCTCGTTATCAGTTATTTCGAGAGGGACTCTAGTGATAAGTTTTTCATGGATTTCCACCCCCTCATCAGACACGGACACTCTTGTTTGCGCTCTGTGTTGTTTGGGGCGGATGGGCCGTGGTAGTCCATCCCCAAAAGGGGTTGCCCAAACTCCTGATTGTATAAAGGCCTCTTCGCAGTTCGATATGAACCTGTTCCACGTTTTTATCTGGGTTGGTATATTTAGATTTTCTCTATATGCGGTTAAGAAGTGCTCCTTCATGAAGTGCAAAAAGAATGATTTTATATTTTCTGGGTTTTGGAAGGTTGTAGTTGGCCACTCCAAAGAGTTCTTCGATAAATAGCTGGCCAGCTTGTTGCACAATGTGGTGTTGCATCTTGCTTGCTTGGCCGAAAAAGTCTTCCATGTCCGGTAGTACTCTTCTGTAAACTCAGGGCCATGGGAGTGCCATAGTTCTCCCAGCGCGAGAAAACTTGGTACTCCTTTTAGGGAGTCGACTTGCCATCCGTTCCAATAGCGCAAGGCCAATGGGTTCAATTTTTTCTGCTGGGAATCCCAGAGTTCTTTCCCTTCTTCGAGGTCGGCCATCAAATAGTCGAAATTGGGCATGCCTGGAATTTCGTCGCGCAGACTTGTAAGTGTTTCTACGAAACGTCGAGCCCAGCGAATCCGAACAGGCTCTTTGCTATCGGCCAAAGTTCTTGATCGCAATGCACCGACAAAACCGATGATGATCGGCTCGCAGCTTCGACTCGACAGATGGACGTAGGAGAGTTCTGCCTCGATGAGTTGGAGGTAGCACTCGAGCAGCTTCAGCGGAACGTTAATCAACTCCGACGACGCGTGGGTTTGAAAGGCCTTGGCTAGGGGCTCCGAAATTTTTCGGAATGGATAGTTGGGTAAGAACAGGGTGCTGCTGATGATTGTCAACGAATTCTTGTCCTTGCTTTGGGGTGGAAGATCCCGTATTTGCTGGGTTTAGGTATCTAATGATAAATCCATGCGAATGGCAAAATGCGTGAGCGCAGCCTGGATGCCGATCTGGCCCTGGCGCTGACCCTGAACGCACGCGTGCTGCTGCGCGATGAGCCGCTCAAGCTGCTGCTGATGTCCGCCACGCTGGAAGGCGCGCGGCTCTCCACACTGCTCGACGAGGCGCCGGTGGTGCGCAGTGAAGGGCGGATGTACCCGGTGGCCCAGCGCTGGGGGCGCCCGTATCAGACTGGTGAGCGAATTGAGCCGCGTGTGGTTCAGACCGTGCTCCAGGCGCTCGATGAAGAGCCGGGCAGCGTGCTGGTGTTTCTGCCTGGGCAGGCCGAGATTCGCCGAGTGAACGAGATGCTGGCCGAGCAGCTGGCGGATCGGGGCGAAGTGATGCTCTGCCCGCTGCACGGCGAACTGGAGCTGGCTGCCCAGCGCGCAGCCATCGAACCGGCGCCGGCCGGCAAGCGCAAGGTGGTGCTGGCGACCAACATCGCCGAGACCAGCCTCACCATCGAAGGCGTGCGCGTGGTGGTCGATGCCGGGCTGGCACGGGTGCCGCGGTTCGATCCCGGCAGCGGCATGACCCGGCTGGAAACCCGGCGCATCTCTCGAGCCTCGGCAACCCAGCGGGCCGGGCGTGCGGGGCGATTGGAGCCCGGCGCTTGCTACCGGCTGTGGTCGGAAGATCAGCACGCGCAGCTGGCCGCCTATGGCGACGCGGAAATCCTCCAGGCCGATCTGGCCGGCGTGGCTTTGCAGCTGGCGCGCTGGGGTGTCGAACCGGATGAACTGGCTTGGCTGGACCGGCCGCCTGCCGCGGCTTACGCCCAGGCACAGGACCTGCTGCAGCGCCTCGGCGCGCTCAGCCGCAACGCCCGTGGCGGTTGGCAATTGACCGCTCATGGCCAGGCCATGGCCGAGTTGCCGGCGCACCCGCGTATCGCGCATCTGTTGTTGCGTGGTCAGGCGCTGGGCCTCGCGCCGCTGGCGGCCGATCTCGCCGCACTGCTGGTGGAACGCGATATCCAGCGCGCCAGCGAGCGCGGCGGCGCTGACATTTCCACCCGTCTCGGCCTGCTCGACGGCAGCGCCGGCCGGCATGCCGGTGCGCAGCGAGTGCGGCAGCTGTCTCGCCAGTTTCGTGGTTTGCTGCGCGGCTCTTCGAGCGCGGCGCCGACGGACCCCACCGACCACCGCTGGGTGGGCGCGCTGCTGGCGTTCGCCTATCCGGACCGGATCGCTCGTCAGCGACGTGACGGCGGTGGCGAATACCGCTTGGCCAACGGTCGCGCCGCAGTATTCGGCGAACCGGATGCCTTGATGAAAGAACCCTGGCTGGTGATCGCCGAACTGGGCAGCCGCCAGGGCCAGCGCGAGGAACGCATCTACCGCGCTGCGGCGTTGGACGCTGCGCTGTTCGACGAGGTGCTGGCCGAGCAGGTCAGCCAGCGCGACGAGCTGGAATGGGATGAACGTGAAGGCGTGCTGCGAGCCGAGCGGCAGCGGCGGGTCGGTGAACTGATACTCAGCCGCGAGCCCCTGCCAGGGTTGGATGACGACGCGCGAGGTTGTGCGCTGCTTGGGCTGGTGCGCCGCAAGGGATTGGAGCTGCTGCCCTGGACCCCGGAGCTGCGCCAGTGGCAGGCGCGTATCAGCCTGCTGAGAGCGCTGGACCTGGCCACTGGCGTTACCAGCGAGTGGCCGGATGTGGGCGATGAGGCCCTGCTGGCTCGGCTGGAGGACTGGCTATTGCCCTATCTGGGCAAAGTCTCGCGGCTGGCACATTTCGCCCAGCTGGATCTGAAAGCCATGCTCGCCACCTTGCTCCCCTGGTCGCTGCCACAGCGACTCGACGAACTCGCACCGGTCGCCATCGCGGTGCCTTCCGGATCGCGGGTGCGGCTCGATTACAGCGAGTCACCGCCGGTACTGGCGGTGCGCTTGCAGGAGCTGTTCGGATTGGGCGATACGCCACGTGTCGCCGGTGGGCGACTGCCGGTGAAGCTGCACCTGCTGTCACCGGCGCGCCGCCCGGTGCAGGTTACGCAAGACCTGGCGAGCTTTTGGGCGAACACCTACCTGGAAGTGAAGAAAGACCTGAAAGGCCGATACCCGAAACATTATTGGCCCGATGACCCGCTGGTAGCAGAGCCCACTGCCCGCGCCAAACCCCGCGGGACCTGATGGAACGGCGTCGATCCTTAGGCTTCACCAGAAGGACGGCCGTCTCCGGTCCCCCGCAAGCGTTCAGCTGCAGCCTGGACTCTACTTCGGCAGGCTCAGGTCTTCACCGGCTGCTGACATCTCGGCATAGGCTCGGTCTAGCGAATCGACGACGGCCTGACTGTCTTCCGTGTGGCGGGACACGATGAAGCGAATGGCGACCTTATGCAGCTCCACATGGGGAAGCGCCTCCATGCCGAGGCGATTCAGGGCCTGGCTCACCGGAACCTCGTAGTCGAGCAGATAGTCTGCACGGCGCTGTTTCAACATCTCCAATGCTGAGGTGTGGGTGGCCGTCCGGTGGAGGCGAATCTGCAGCTGCGGGTCGTGCAGCATCTGGTTCACCTGTGGCCAGTAGTTGTAGCCGCCAATGATGATGACGCCGCGTTTGCGCAGGCTGCTGGGCATGGTCGGGCGTGGGGTGTCGGGCCGGTGATAGAGGTTGAGGCTGATTTGGGCGAGGGTTTCCCGGCCCTCCAGCGTGTCGGCTTGCAGCTCAGGTTTGCCCGGCGCGCCGGGCCAGATATCGACAGTGCCGTTCTGCAGGGCCGCGTACAACCGGGCACTCGGCAGACCGCGGAATTGCGCCTGAAAACCTGCGTGGGCGAGTACGCGCCGAGTGAGATCGACCAGGGGGCCGTTGGGGCGCCCTTGGGCATCGCTGTAGATGGCTGGGGGAAAATCGTAGTAACCGACGGTCAGGGTTCTCGGCGCCTCGGACGAGGCAACGCAGGGCCCCGCCAGAGCCGCTGCAATCGGTATCCAGAATAATCGCTTCAAGGTAATTCACTGCCCCTTGTGGTTCGCGCGTAGGCAAAGCATGGGCGCCACGCGCCCGGCTGTCCAGAATGGACACTTGATCGCCGACACGCCGGCGCCGCGACCATGCCGCCAGCAGATAGAAAAGGCTGGCTATGCTGAGGCTAGAGCGTACCGTGCCTATCGGGAGCGGTTACCCGGATGACTCGATGGAGAGGTCTATGTATCGCAAGGTATTCACCAGCAAGGTGTTCGATCGCAAAGTGGTGTTGATCACCGGTGGCTGTGCCGGGATCGGCCGTGCGCTGGCCGAGCGGATGGCCCAGGCCGGCGCCAGGGTCGTGATCTTCGACCTCGATCAGAACGCCATTGACGGGCTGGTCCAGCACCTTACAGACCATCACAACGCCGATGCGCTAGGGCTGCGCTGCGATGTGTCGGATGCTGCGGCGGTGCAGCAGGCCATTGCGCTGGTGGTGGAGCGCTTCGGCGGTATCGACGTGCTGATCAACAATGCGGGTATTACTCATCGCAGCCGGGTCGCCGACACCAGCCTGGCGGTGTTCGAACGGATCATGGCGGTCAACTTTTACGGCGCGCTGCATTGCACCCAGGCGGCCTTGCCGAGCCTGATAGCCCGTGAAGGACAGATCATCGTGCTCAGTTCACTCTCGCAATACGCGCCGGTGCCAGACCGCGGCGCCTACAACGCCAGCAAACATGCGCTGCATGGATTGTTCGAAACCCTACGCAGCGAACTGACCGATACCGGTGTCAACGTGATGCTGGTGTGTCCGGGGTACACCGCGACGGATCTGCGCAAGAACGTGTTGATTGGCGATGGCTCTACCGCGCCACAGCCTGTTTTGACGGTGGGCCGCGTGGCGTCGCCGCAGGACGTGGCGGAATCCATCTATCAAGGCGCGTTGAAGCGGCGACGGTTGTTGGTGCTGTCGAACCTCGACTGGCGGGCTCGGCTGGTGGCGCGCTGCTTCCCGCGCACCTTCGAGCACCTGCTGTTGCCGCGGCTGGCCGGTGCTCGGACTTCATCCGGCGCGGGCTAGGCGGTCGGTGCGTCGCCGTAGAGTTCTTGAGCCAGCTTCATGTCCCAATAGGCAGCCTCGACCTTGTGGCCATCCAGGTCGCGCACGAAGCAGCCGTAGTAGGGCTCGCCATATTCTTCACGCGGGCCGGGTGCGCCTTCATCCGTGGCGCCGGCAGCCAGCGCGGCGCGATGAAACGCATCGACCGAGGCCTTGTCCGCTGCGAAGAAACCGATATGGGTGCCGTTCCCAATGCTGGCTGGTTGGCCGTCGATCGGCGTTTGCAGCCAGAACTCAGGGTATTCACGCCCCCAGGCGATCGCACCCGGATGAGCCATGATGCGCTTACACCCGAGCGTGCTGAGGGTCTGATCGTAGAAGGCAGCGGCTTCATCGAAGCGATTGCTGCCGAGGGATACGTGGGACAGGATGCTGGGGTTCTGGTCGGTCATCAGTGCGGCCTCCTTGACGGGTGGAGACCAAGCCTAGCTCGTCAAATCGCGGTCTGCCGCCTTGCCGATCAACGTTATTGCTTCTGATCGCCGCCCGGTTCGCTGCAAAGCATGAAGCAGCGGAACAGCACCACCGTCGCCAATAGCTGCACCAGCCCGACCACACTGTCGACCACCACGGCGAGCGCTCCAGGCGCTGTCTCCCCCGCCCAGAATTGTGCGGCCACCCAGGCTTCCAGAAGCCACAGCGGCACCAGCACGACGAGGATGCAGCCGAGAATCAGCAGAAAATGGCCGCGGGTCTGCAGGAAGCTTTCCTTCAGTGCTGCCAGCGGACTCAAGCCGCGCATCACCAACAGGTATTCGGCAAAGGCGATCTTGACCATGATCCACAGCCCCGGCAGCACGAACAGCGAGGCGCCGAGCATGATCAGCAAGGTGCCTAGCCCGGCCAGTACCGCCATCGACGGCCACAGCGGCAATGCACGCCTCATCACCTCGCGCAGCGGCGGTGCATGACCGCGGCTGCGCGCATCGAGGAACAGGATCAAAGCGGCGATATACAGCGGGTAGAAGACGAGTCCGATCAGCAGCTCCTGTGCCGGCATGGCACCTTTGCCGAACAGATGGTCGATGGCCAGGCGGGCGAGGCTCTCCAGCAGAATCAGCGGCAGGCAGAGGCGTGCAATGGACAGCAAATTGCGCGAGTAGAAGAACCAGGCGTCACGGAGGATGGACAGGACATTCATCGCAGGGCGGCAACTCGTGGGAAAAACCAGGCGCGCACTTTAGCAGGCCGTTGGAAAAAGTAGGCGAGGCGGGCAAGACGAGGTGCAACGACCATCGCGGGTCAAAGCAGCCGACGACGCAGAGGGTAGTGTTCTAAATCATTTGACCGGGCTGGCGATCCAGACTGTTTTTTACGAAGCATTGCCAACGTAGTTTCAATGGCCTGATGAGCCCAAACGGCCGGCCGGCGACAGCCGCGCTATCGCAGTCCATACTGGCTGGCCATTCCTCCGCTCGGGTTGCCGCGTGAAGAAGATTGCCCTGTTTGCTGATGTGCAGAACCTCTACTACACGGTGCGCCAGGCCCACGGCTGCCATTTCAACTACGCGGCGTTGTGGGCCGACGTCAGTGAGCGCGGCGAGATCGTGGAGGCCTATGCCTATGCCATCGATCGGGGGGACGCCAAGCAGCAGCAGTTCCAGCAGATCCTGCGCAACCTCGGCTTCACGGTGAAGCTAAAACCGTATATCCAACGCAGCGACGGCTCGGCCAAGGGCGACTGGGATGTAGGGATCACCATCGACGTGCTGGACGTGGTGGGGCAGGTCGACGAAGTGGTACTGGCGTCGGGAGATGGTGACTTCGATTTGCTGCTCGACCGGGTGCGCGCTGGCGGCGCCGAGGCGACGGCCTATGGTGCGCCGGGCCTGACAGCCAACTCGTTGATTCGCGCGGCGTCGCGTTACGTGCCCATCGAAGGCAAGCTCCTGCTGCGATAGGGCTGTCGGCCCGTCACTCCTGGGGCTGCCAGTGCCGCATGTTCCATTCGGCGGCCAACGGTGGATGTCGAAAGCGACATCCACCCTACGCTCAGCTTCCTGCTTCCTTTCGAGTAAACTGCGCAGCCTGTTTTCGTCCTTCCGGTTACCGTCATGACCTTCGCCTCTTTGGGCCTGATCGATCAGCTGCTACGCACCCTCGAATCGCTTGAATACACCCAGCCGACGCCGGTCCAGGCCAAGGCGATTCCGGCTGTGCTCAAGGGCCGCGACCTGATGGCCGCCGCGCAGACCGGCACCGGCAAGACTGCGGGTTTCGCCTTGCCGCTGTTGCAGCGCCTGCTGCACGAAGGGCCGCAAGTGGCGAGCAACTCGGTCCGCGCGCTGGTGCTGGTGCCGACCCGTGAGCTGGCCGAGCAGGTGCACGAGAGCTTCAGAACCTACGGCCAGGACCTGCCGCTGCGCACCTATGCGGTCTACGGCGGCGTCAGCATCAATCCGCAGATGATGGCCTTGCGCAAGGGCATCGACGTGCTGGTCGCCACACCCGGGCGGTTGCTGGATCTGTATCGACAGAACGCGGTGAAGTTCAGCCAGGTGCAGGCGCTGGTGCTGGATGAGGCCGATCGGATGCTCGACCTCGGCTTTTCCGAAGAGCTGGACGCGCTGTTCAGTGCACTCCCGAAAAAGCGGCAGACCTTGCTGTTTTCCGCGACCTTCTCCGACCCAATTCGGCAGATGGCGCAGGAGCTGCTGCGCGATCCTCTGTCCATCGAGGTTAGCCCGCGCAATGCTGCGGCGAAAACCGTGAAGCAGTGGCTGGTGCCGGTGGACAAGAAGCGCAAGTCCGAGCTGTTTCTGCATCTGCTGGCGGAAAAGCGCTGGGGGCAGGTGCTGGTGTTCGTCAAGACGCGCAAGGGCGTCGACCAGCTTGTGGATGAGTTGCAGGCGCAGGGCGTCAGCAGCGACGCGATCCACGGCGACAAGCCGCAGGCGTCGCGGTTGCGCGCGCTGGAACGTTTCAAAGCGGGCGAAGTGCAGGTGTTGGTGGCCACGGATGTGGCCGCGCGAGGCCTGGACATCCATGACTTGCCACAGGTGGTCAATTTCGACCTGCCTACCGTTGCCGAGGACTATGTGCACCGTATCGGCCGGACAGGCCGGGCGGGCGCAACGGGCGAGGCCGTGTCGCTGGTCGCCGCCGATGAGGTCGATCAGCTCGCAGCCATCGAGACGCTGATTCAGCAAGTTCTGCCGCGCCACGACGAGCCGGGTTTCGTCCCGGATCATCGGGTGCCGACCACCCAGCCGGGCGGGCAGATCATCAAGAAACCGAAAAAGCCGAAGAAGCCTAAAGAGTCGGCTGGCAAAGGCCGTGTTCATCTGGGCAACTGGTTCGATGAGAGCGAGAAACCCAACGCCAAGCCGATCCGCAAGGTGCCGAGCCTGGGCGGAACGAAGCCGACCAAAAAGCGCTGACCGAGGCGGGTGGCGCGCCGTGCGGGCGTGTCAGCAGGTTGCGTGTTTGTCGCATTGAGATGGCAACAATGGATGAACGCCGGTTTGCCTGATTGCTCGTGACGCCGGGCGTCAGATTGAGAAGGCCTGAGGCTTTGCGTTTTTCATACATGCAAGACAGCACAGGAGAGATCGCTTTTGGCACACGCGCAAGCGGAGCTTCACTCGCTTAGCCGAGCTGACGTATGGGCCGGGTTCAGGCAATTGACGCCGATCTCGCTATTCGTTGTGGTGTTTGGGCTGGCCTTTGGCTTGGCCGCGACGCAGGCGGGGCTGAACGACTATTCGATACTGATGATGAGCGCGCTGGTCTTCGCCGGCGCCTCGCAATTCGCCTCGTTGGAACTCTGGGGCACGCATGTTCCGGTCGTTCCGCTGGTGGTCACCGTGTTTGCTGTCAATGCGCGACACCTGCTGATGGGCGCGACGCTATACCCCTATCTGCAGCACCTGCAGCCGGCGAAGCGCTACGCGGTGATGCTCGTTGTTTCGGATGCCAACTGGGCCATGTCCATGCAGGCGTTCAGTCTCGGCAGGCCGGGGTTAGGCATCTTGTTCGGCGGTGGTCTGGCGCTCTGGACGTTCTGGGTATTGGGCACCTGGCTGGGGCTTTATTTCGGCAGCGCCATCCACGATCCGGTCAGCTGGGGGCTGGACATGGTCATGGGCTGTTTCCTCCTGGCGATGGTCGTCGGCGGCAAGAAAGATCTGCGGATGAGTGTGATCTGGATCGTCGCGGGTGGCGCCTCGATGTTGGCGTACTGGTATCTGCCCGCCAATAGCCATGTGGTGGTCGGGGCGCTTGCCGGTGGTCTGTTGGGCGCGCTGTGGATGGAGAAACCGACATGACGCTGGAAACGGCGGGATCCGGCACGCTGATCGTCATTTTGATCATGGCGGTGGTCACTCTGGCGACTCGCTGGGGTGGTGTGTTTGCCATGTCGTTCGTGCCCATCAGCCGCCGAACCGAGCAGTTCATCAGCGCCATGTCCGGCTCGGTGCTGGTGGCACTGCTGACACCCATGGCAGTCAACGGCGATAACGGTGCCCGGCTGGCTTTCCTCGCCACGGCGGTGACCATGCTGCTGTTGAAGAAGCCGTTGCCGGCCATCGCGGCTGGAATCATCGCCGTGGCGCTGTTCAGGCATCTGGCTTAAGCGAGCGCCGTTCCTTCAGGTACTGGGTGGGTTAGCAATCCCCAACCAGCGCAGCATGCCCACCGCTGCCGCTCGACCACTGGCGAAACAGGCGGTCAGCAGGTAGCCCCCGGTGGGGGCTTCCCAATCCAGCATTTCTCCTGCGCAGAACACGCCCGGCACCTGTCGCAGCATCAGTCCGTCGTCCAGCACCTCGAACGGCACGCCGCCGGCACTGCTGATGGCTTCGTCCAGCGGGCGGGGGCGCAGCAGCTCGATGGGCAGGGCCTTGATCGCGTTCGCTAAACGCTGCGGGTCATCGAAGGCGTCAGCAGGCGCGAGTTCCCGCAACAACCCCGCCTTGACGCCATCAAGGCCGAGTTGGCGCTTGAGGTGCTTGGCCATGGACTGCGAACCGCGCGGTTTGGCCAAGGCGCGAAAGATCCTCTCCAGCGAATGATCGGGTAGCAGGTCCAGCGTGACTGTGGCGCTACCGTTCTGCTCGATCGCCTGGCGGATCTTGGCGGACAACGCATACACCAGGCTGCCCTCGATGCCGGTGGCGGTGACCACGAACTCACCCTTGCGTGGTGCGCGTTCGGCGAGACCGAGGCTGACGGTTTTCAGCGGCGCGCCAGCGAATTTTTCCTGCAGGTGCGAACTCCAGCCTGCCACCTCGAAGCCGCAGTTGGCGGGCCGCAGCGCGTTGACTGCAATGCCGCGGCGTTCCAGCACAGGGACCCAGGCACCGTCGGAGCCCAGGCGTGCCCAGCTGCCACCACCCAACGCGAATAGCACCGCGTCGGCGTCGACACTGATCTCACCCGACGGCGCAAGCAGACGCAAGCTGCCGTCGGTGTTCCAACCCAGCCAGCGATGGCGCGTATGGATTTGCACGCCCGCGTCACGCAGGCGGCGCAGCCAGGCGCGCAGCAACGGTGCAGCCTTCATGTCCGAGGGAAACACTCGCCCGGAACTGCCAACGAAGGTGTCGATGCCCAGCCCGTGAATCCATTCGCGCAAAACCTCGGGGTTGAAGGCGTCCAGCAGCGGGCGCAGTTCGGCGGCACGCTCGCGATAGCGCGCCACAAATGGCTCGAAGGCCTCGGAATGGGTGATGTTCATCCCGCCGACGCCGGCCAGCAGGAATTTGCGACCGACCGAGGGCATGGCGTCATAGAGATCGACGGCAACGCCCGCCTGGCTCATCACTTCGGCAGCCATCAGCCCGGCGGGGCCGCCGCCAATGATCGCGACGCGAGATTTTGGGGTACGCATTGGAACGTCGCCGTGGTTCAGGGGCGGCCATTCTAGCGGCTCGCGATGGGAAGTTTGCAGCGACGATGGAGAGAGCGGGGCGCGGTGCGGAGTAAGAGAATCCCCGGCGCAGGGCGCGCCGGGGTGCAGGCTGTTAAACCGCGTCGGACTGTTTGGGCTGACGGCGATAGCCGAACATACCGGCGAACCCAGCAACGGCACCAGTGATCAACATCGTGATCAGCAAAGCCCAGCTGGCCTGCGATACACGCTTGGCCGCCTGGCCGGCGACTTCACGGGCCTTCTGCTCGGCCTGGGCCTGCAGCTCTTTAAACTTCACATAGGCTTCCTGATACTGCTGCTCGATCTGGCTGACCATCTGCTCGGCTTCCTGCTGGCTCATGTTGCCGCGCTCCTGTATCAGGTTGACCATCGCTTCGCGGTCGGCGGCATTCAGAGCTTCCTCACCTTTCTGCTGGATGCGGTCGATTAGTTGCGATATCTGCTCGTCGGCCTGCTGAGGATTCTGCTGGGCTTGCTCGGCGCGATTCTGAGCCTGCTGCTGAACCTGTTGTACGTCTTGCTCAAGGTTCTGCGGGGCCAGTTGCGGCTTGCCGGTCTGGCGCAGTGCCTTCTTGATTTCAGCCTCGATATTGCTCAGATCGAGATTGATGTCAGCCTGCTTGACCTGCTGCTTGATCTCACCACCGATAGCGGGCGCCATGGACGCAACACTAGAGCCAACCGCTTGCAAAGTTGAGCCCGCCACGCTGGCTGTGCCCGAGACAGCCGAACCGACCAGGCTGGCAATCAGATACACCGTGACCAGTGTCGTGACTGCCCACACCAACAAGCCGTGCAACATGCCGTGACGGGGCGCCATACGGCCCGCGATGTAGCCGCCGATGGCCAGTGATATGACACCGGCAAGCACCATCCAGATAATCGCGCCCATGCCGAGGCCCGCAACGGGATTGTGTTCAGTTGCGGGATCGATCGTGGAAGCGCCGATGGCCGTGCCAAGCAAGTGCAGCAGTAGTGAAACCACAAGTGCCAAAGCGATACCTGCAAACACAGCGCTCCAGGAGGTGTGCTTCAAGAAATGGCTCCGGCCATTGGGGTAGGCGGTGGTGGTGTGATCGGTTTCGAGCATCGGTGATTCCTCGTTGTTATGGTCATTTAGTGCTCGCAAACAGCGGCTTAGTCGTGCTGCATGGGTCAGCCACACATAGAAGTGAGGGTTTCGTTGCCGGTTGAAGTTCCGCGCTGCGGCCGTCGTTGTGACCAGTGGTGTCAGCCCAGGCCGTGTCGCTGCCAGGCCTTCGCGGCGCTGAAGTGCAGCTGCGCATGGCGCCGTGCGAGCAGGGCGCGGTCCTTGTCGTAGCCGCCGCCGATCACGCCAACCACCGGAATGTCTCGCCCCAGACAGTGTTCGATCACGGCGCTGTCGCGCATGGCCAGGCCTTCGTCGCTGAGCTCAAGCAGACCCAGCGCGTCATCACGGTGCACATCGACACCGGCGTCATAGATGACCAGATCCGGCTGATACAGCGGCAGCAGGTAGCTGAGCGTATCGTCGACGACCTTCAGGTAATCCGCATCGCCAAGGCCCGGCGCCAAACCGATGTCCCAATCGCTGCGGGCCTTGCGCGTCGGGAAATTCTTTTCGCAATGCAGTGACACAGTGACGGCATCCGGTACCTGCTCGAGGATCCGTGCGGTGCCGTCACCCTGATGCACATCGCAATCGAAGATCAGCACACGACCGACACGGCCACTCTCCAGCAGGGAAAGGGCGATGATGGCCAGGTCGTTGAATATGCAGAAGCCGGAGGCATGATCGTGATGGGCATGGTGGGTGCCACCCGCCAGGTGACAGGCCAGGCCGTGCTGCAATGCAAGGTCTGCGGCCAGCAGCGAGCCGCCTACTGCACGTACGGTGCGCTTCGCCAGTTGCGGGCTCCAGGGCAGGCCCAGGCGGCGCAGTTCGTCGCGGCTCATGTCGCCGCTGCAGTAGCGCTCGACGTAGTTACGGTCATGTGCGAGCGCCAGCATATCGGGTGGGCAGAGTTCGGGACGCAACAGCGCCGCATCCGTGGTCAAACCGCAATCAACGAGATGGTCGCGCAGCAGGCGGAACTTCTCCATGGGGAAGCGGTGTCCCGGCGGCAGAGCGGGGCTGTAATCGTCGTGAAATACCAACGGCAGGGACATCGAATCGGGCCCGTTGAGGTCAACCGCGAGTATGCAGAGCCGTTACCGAAGTCTTCAAGGAAACAGAATGGACGAACCGATGGAACGTATTGAATTGGAAACACCGCGCTTGCGTCTGCGTGCCTGGCGTGATGACGATCTCGATGCATTGGCCGAGCTGTGCAGCGACCCGCTGGTGATGCGCTATTTCCCCGAGTTGCTGTCGCGCGACGAATGCGCGGCGGCGATGGCGCGCAGCCGGATCCATTTCGCGCGGTTCGGCTTCGGGTTCTGGGCGCTGGAGCTCAAAAGCGATGGGCAATTCATCGGAATGGCCGGGCTGGCCTGGAGCCGTTTGCAGCTGCCGTTCTGCCCAGCGGTGGAAATCGGCTGGCGGCTCGCCCATGAGCATTGGGGGCAAGGCTTCGCGCGCGAAGCGGCAGAGGCATCGCTGGCGTGCGGTTTCGAGCGGCTGCAGCTCCCGGAGGTGGTGGCCTACACCGCGGCGATCAACGAGCCTTCGCTGGGGTTGATGCAGGCGTTGGGCATGCGGCATGAACCAGCGGGTGACTTTGACCATCCGATGATTTCCGAAGGGCATCCGCTGCGCCCTCATTCGCTGTATCGAATCACGCGGGATGAATGGGTAGCGCTTCGCCGACAAGCGCTACCAGTGGAGCCGCTTCTACGGAATCCGTAACATTGCGCGCCTGCCTCGTGCCTCGCATACATAAAGGAACTACACCATGAGCGACACCCTAGACACGCTGGTCAACCTGCTGTCGCTGGAGCGAATTGAAGAAAACCTCTTCCGGGGTGCCAGCCAGGACCTGGGCTTTCCCCAGCTGTTCGGTGGCCAGGTGGTCGGTCAGGCGCTGTCCGCGGCCAGCCAGACGGTGGCGCCGGAGCGTCACGTCCATTCGATGCACGGCTACTTCCTGCGGCCTGGTGATTCCCACCAGCCGGTGGTCTATGACGTTGACCGCGTGCGCGACGGTGGCAGTTTCACCACGCGCCGGGTCAGCGCGATCCAGAAAGGGCAGACCATCTTTACCTGCAGCGCGTCGTTCCAGGCCGACGAGACCGGGTTCGAGCATCAGTTGCCGATGCCCGACGTGGTCGGTCCCGAGGACCTGCTCAGCGAATGGGAGCTGTTGCACAAACTGACGCCGCTGATTCCGGCGCGTGTGGCAGAAAAGCTGCGCCGTCCGAAACCCATCGAGATCCGCCCGGTCACGCTGCAGGATCCGATCAACCCGCAGCCGATCGAGCCGGTCCGGCATATCTGGTTCCGTGCCGATGGCTCGCTGCCGGACAACCCGGCGCTGCACAAATACCTTGTCGCCTACGCCTCGGACTTCAGCTTTATCGGTACCGCACTGCAGCCACACGGCGTCAGCTCCTGGAGCAAGTTCATTCAGCTGGCAAGCCTGGACCATGCCATCTGGTTCCATCGCGAAGTGCGCGCCGACGAGTGGTTGCTTTATTCCATGGACAGCCCCTGGGCCGGCAACGCGCGTGGTTTCGCGCGCGGCAGTATCTTCAACCGCGCCGGGCAGCTGGTTGCCTCGGTGGCGCAGGAAGGCCTGATTCGCGTGCGCGAGGATTGGAAGTGAGCCTGGCCGATGCGCGGCACTGGGTGTTCGACATGGACGGCACCCTAACGCTTGCCGTGCACGACTTCCCGGCGATCAAGCGCGCTCTGGATATTCCCGAAGACGACGACATCCTCCATCACCTCGCCGCGCTGCCGGCTGAAGAGGCCGCCGGCAAGCGCGCCTGGTTGCTCGAGCACGAACGCGAACTGGCCTATGCCGCGACACCGGCGCCAGGCGCCCGTGAACTCCTGCATACGTTGCGTGATCGCGGTTGCCGGCTCGGCGTGCTGACGCGCAACGCACATGAGTTGGCGCTGGTAACCCTGCAGGCAGTGGGCATGGGTGACTGCTTCGCCAGCGATGACATCCTCGGCCGTGACGAAGCGCCGCCGAAACCCGATCCGGGCGGGTTAATGCATCTGGCGGACAAGTGGCGCATCGAACCCAGCGAACTGGTGATGGTGGGCGATTACCGCTTCGATCTGGAATGCGCCAAGGCGGCGGGTGCGCGCGGCGTGCTGGTCAACCTGCCGGAAAACCCCTGGCCGGAGCTGACCGAGCTGCACGCCCGTGATTGCATGGCACTGCGCCAGTTACTCGAGGGCTAGGCGGGAGAACAACCAACCTCGGATCGGCATGCCCAGTTAGCGGTGGCTCACGTTGTACCGATCCACGGTGGTGTCAGGCGGGACCCGCCGCGTAGATGTCAGTGCAGGCCGGGGCTGGCCCCATTCGCAGATATCAATAAAGCGCCTGGTACAGCTTGCGGCGGTAGGTGGTGACCAGCGGATGGTCACTGCCGAGCAGGTCGAATACTTGCAACAACGTCTTGTGTGGCAGGCCGTCGGCGTAGCCGCGATTGCGTACGAACAGCTTCAACAGTCCGTCCAGTGCCGCTTCGTGCTGCTGACGTGCCAGCTGCTGAATGGCCAATTGGTAGGCCGCCTCGTCATCTTCGGCGTTCTGCGCCAAACGGCTCTTGAGGTCGGCAACCTCGGGCAGGTCATTGGCCTGGCGCAGGAACGTCAGCTGCGCGCGGGCGCCAGCCAGGGCCTGCTTGTGTTCGTCGCCCTTGACGGCATCGAGCACCAACTCGGCTTCGCCGAGCTCGCCACGTTCAGCCAGGCAGCGTGCGTAGAGGATCAACGCGACAGCGTTCTCGTTGTCTTCAGCCAGCGCTTGCTTGAGGAGCTCCTCTGCCTCACCGATGCGTCCCTCGGCGAACAGCGCTTGTGCGGTTTCCAGCGAGTCCGCTTCCGGCGCAGCGGGCGCCTGCACGTGTGGCTCGAGCATGGCGCGAATCGCCGATTCCGGCTGAGCACCGGCAAAGCCATCGACCGGCTGGCCATCCTTGAACAGCACTACGGTTGGCAGGCTGCGCACGCCGAAACGCGCAACCACATCCTGCTCGATATCGCAGTTGACCTTGGCTAGCACGAGCTCGCCCTGATACTCCTCGGTGATCTTTGCCAACAGCGGCATCAGCGCTTTGCAGGGCGCGCACCACTCGGCCCAGAAATCCACCAGCACCGGCTTGTGAAAGGAGTTTTCCAGCACCAGCTGCTCGAAATTGGCGCTGGTGACGTCAAATATGTAGGGAGTCTGGCTCATTGGAATTCTCGGAATGGGCGCATGCGAAATGAGGCGTGCATGTTAAGTGGGGGCGAGCCGATTCGGAAGCAAGGGCGGCGCTGATACCCGATCAGCGACCGGGGGCCGCCAACGGCCAGCTCGCCAGTTCGCTGTAATGAACACCCGATGAGGTGTTTTCTGAGCAATAGAGGCCGAAGCGGCGCACCGGCCAATGGAATGCTGGTGGCTGGATATCCGGCAAGGCGTGAACCTGACGTGAAAGCGTGACGTGCGGCAGAAACGGCCGTGCGTCGAGCATGACGCCGTGTGTGGACAGCCCCGCGTGTAGCTGCTCGACCAGTTGGTTCAGCGGCGACGGGCTCTGGCTGGGCATCAGGCAGGCGAAATCCTTGCCGATCGTCCGCAACTGATCGAGCCGCAGCGCAAAGGCATCGACGCGCACCTTTGCCGCAAGCTGCTTCAAGCCCTCGACGGAGTCCGCGGGCTGGTTACCGAGAAAAGCCAGAGTCAGGTGCAGGTTGGCCTGGGCGACGGGCCGACCCCCTACCTCTTGGCTGTCACGCCAGTCGCAGACGGCCTCAGCGAGGTCGGAAGGGCAGGCCAGGGCGAAGAACAGGCGTAATGGTCTTTCGGTCGGCATGTTTCCTCCTGACGGCAGGCGCTGCTTGTCAGCACATCGCGACGGGCACGGCTTCGCGACGGGCGTGGTAGAGGCTGACCCGGCGAAATTCCGCAGGCTCGGCCAGGTCGGGCCAGGTACAGGCGTCAAGGATGTCCAGGCGCTGATACAGCGGGTGCTGGAAATCCCGCACGCGGGAATCGGCCACCAGCGCGACTTGGCCGCGACTGAGGAACTGATCCAGCAAGGGCAGGTTGGCCCGATCGTAGAGCACGTCGGCAACGATGATCAGGTCGTAGCGGTCAGCCTCGCTGAAAAAGTCGTCCGAATAGTTGAGCTGCACGCCGTTGAGTTCGGCGTTGGCGCGGCACGCGGCAAGGGCCAACGGATCCAGGTCGCAGGCAACAACCTCGGCCGCGCCGGCCTTCGCTGCGGCAATGGCGGCGACACCCGAACCCGAGCCGAAATCCAACACACGCTTGCCGCGCACCCATTCCGGCCGTTCGGCCAGCCAGCGCGCCAGGACCAGGCCGCTGGCCCAGCAGAAGCTCCAATAGGGCGGCTCGTCGAGGATCCGCCGGGTTTCCTCCGGGCTGAACGCCCGGTCCATATTGGCCGCATCGATCAGCCATAAACGGATATCGGTGCCGGGCAGCGACTCGATACTCAGCGAAGCGTCGCCGAGCAGCTCAGCCAAGGCTTGTTGCAGCGCAGCGGGCGGGGTCAAGGTGCTGGTACCAGATGCAGCGGGCCCAAGGACTGATTGGCCGGGCTGCTCACCTGCACGGCTGGTAGGCGCATGATCAACTGCCCCGAACGGGTCACTCGTCCACGCAGTTCCACGTCTCGACCCTGGGGGAATTTCTCGGCATTGAACTTGAGGATGAAGGGCAGCTCGGTTCCCCGACCCTGCAGCTTCACATTGCTCAGCAGGCGGTCTGGCTGGTCACGGCGGTTGACCTCCAGCAGTGCCAGCTCGACTTCGCTGTCGGCGGGGACGCCGATCAGGCTGCCGTGCAGTTCGTGCATCAGGGTGGTGGCCTGGGGCGGTTCCTCGAAGGTAACCGCCGCAGTAGGACGCTGGGATTGCTCACTCGAACACCCAACCAGAACCAGCAGCAAAGCAGGCAGAACAAAGGGGCGTAACTGCACGGACGGCTCCATAACATGATGTTGATGCGCGCCTGTATAGCAACAATCCGCTCGATTTGTCTTGCCGGCGGGATGCGCTACCATGGCTCTCCCGACGTCTGACAGCTCTAGCCCATGCATTGTCCCTTCTGTGGTGCACATGACACCAAAGTCATCGACTCGCGCCTCGTCGCCGAGGGTGATCAGGTGCGCCGTCGCCGTGAGTGCCTCGCCTGCGGTGAGCGTTTCACCACGTTTGAAACCGCCGAACTGGTCATGCCGCGGCTGATCAAGCAGGACGGCAGCCGCCAGCCGTTCGATGAGGAGAAATTGCGCGCCGGCATGCAACGCGCGCTGGAGAAGCGGCCGGTCAGCGTCGAGCGCCTCGAGGAAGCCATCGCCCACATCAAGCATCGCCTGCGCGCCACCGGCGAGCGCGAGATCAAATCACGCGTGCTGGGCGAGCTGGTGATGGTCGAGCTGCAGAAGCTCGACGAAGTTGCCTATATCCGCTTCGCCTCGGTGTATCGCCGTTTTCAGGATCTCAACGAGTTCCGCGAGGAAATCGAGCGCCTGTCACGCGAGCCTGCAAAAACCGAATGAGCACCAAGGATCACGCCTGGATGGCCCTGGCGCTGCAGCTGGCGCGCAAAGGGCTGTACTCCACGCATCCCAACCCACGGGTCGGCTGCGTCATCGTCAAGGATGGCGAACTCATCGGCGAGGGCTGGCATGTGCGTGCTGGCGAACCGCATGCCGAAGTTCACGCCCTTCGACAGGCCGGCGCCCGCGCCCGCGGTGCCACTGCCTACGTCACCCTTGAACCCTGCAGCCACCATGGCCGGACGCCGCCTTGTGCCGAAGCCTTGGTCAACGCCGGCGTTGGTCGTGTCGTCGCGGCCATGCAGGATCCGAATCCGCAGGTCGCTGGGCGTGGTCTCGAGCGCTTGCGCAGCGCCGGCATCGAAGTGGCGAGCGGGGTGCTGGAGGCGGATGCCCGCGCGCTGAATGTCGGTTTCATCAAGCGTATGGAAACCGGCCTGCCTTATCTGCGAGCGAAACTCGCCATGAGTCTGGATGGCCGTACCGCCATGGCCAGCGGCGAAAGCCAGTGGATCACCGGCCCCGCTGCCCGAGCCGAGGTCCAGCGGCTGCGTGCGCAATCGAGCGTGGTGTTGACTGGCGCCGATACGGTACTCATGGATAACGCCAGGCTGACCGTGCGTGAGTCAGAGCTAGGGCTCGATGCTGAAATGACCTCGCTGGCCATGCAGCGTCCACCGTTACGGGTGCTGGTGGATGGGCAACTGCGCGTACCGCTGGGCGCACCGTTCTTCCAGGCAGGCCCTGCGCTGGTGGCAAATACCCGTGCTGATCAGGCCGCGGTTTATCAGGCCGCGGGGCACGACTTTCTGACGGTGATAGGCGATGCGGGGCGTGTGGACCTGCAGGGTTTGCTGCGCGAGCTCGCAGACCGTGGCGCCAACGAGGTGCTGCTCGAAGCGGGTCCGCGGCTGGCTGGCGCCTTTGCAGCGCTGGGTTTGATCGACGAGTACCAGCTGTTCGTCGCGGCCAAGTTCCTGGGGTCGTCGGCCCGACCGCTGATTGACCTGCCTCTAGAGCGCATGAGCGAAGCACGCGAGCTGCAGATAAAGGATATCCGGGCCGTTGGCGAGGACTGGAAAGTCATCGCCGTACCGGCGAACTAACGCACGATCCGGCCGTTATTCGATGCCAACTTGCTGGTCATATAACGTGAATCCGCGAGCCTGGTAGTTCTGCAGCGCGCTTGGATGATCGAGGGTACAAGTGTGCACCCAGACGCGTCGCGTCCCGGGCCATTCCCATGCACTTGTGATCGCATGGCTCAGTAAGCCGCCTCCAAATCCTCGGCCGAAGAAGCCGCTTTCCAGCCCGAAATGGAGTATCTCGACGTCCTCAGCGCTACGGCGCAGCTCGTAATAGCCAGCGATGGCGCCGCGGTGGTAGGCCACCCAAGTGCGAAGATCGGGACTTTCAATTTCCCGCTGCCAGGCTTCATCGGATTGCTGAAGGCGCTCGGTCCACTGCCAGGGGCCGCCGATCAGCCGGTAGAGAAACTGATTGAAGCGAAACTGCTTGATCTCGCATTCGCTGATTAGCAAGTCCTGCGGTACGGGTTTGGCCCGTAGCTGCGAAGGCGCGGTCATCTCGAGGAAATACGTCACCGTTTGATCAGTCACTGCAAAATCTCGCTGGCAAATTCGGGGCGGCACAGCATACGCGATGGGCTCGTGATTGCTGTGCAGCGGGTGAACGTACTCGCTGAGATCACGCTTATCGGGCGGTTAGTTCACCGGCTTCAACCCGTTGTGATCGAGCTTGGCTTTTCGCTTGTTGGTGCCCAGCAGGTGCCGTGCGACTAGGCTTTCATGATGCGGATTGCCGAAGTGAAACAGCGCCGTGGCGCGCAGCATCGCGGGATCGCATTCATCATTCGCGTGCAGGCTTCGGTAACCCGAGAACAGGTAGAGATTGCCCGGCTCCAGCTTCAGGCGAATCGGTTTGAGCCAGCCGCGTCGCACCGCAAAAGCGACCAGCTTCTGGCTGGCGGTATTATGCAGCACGGCCTTTTCGATGACGTTGCGCAGGGCGTTGAAGCGGATGCGCCGCACACTGGGAAAGATGATCAGATCGCCGCAGTGCTCGCCTTCCGTCGGGATATACAACGGCAGTAGTGCAGTGACCGCCGTGGCGTCGAAGTGATAGAAGTGCGATTGCTTGAGCCCGCTGCGCCCCTGGAGACAGCGAATGACGGGAAAGATCTGCTCCGTTACGGCCGGCTCCCGGCCCGTCTGGAGTCGATAGAGTTCTGTCAGTGTCTCCTTGAACGGCTGCGACAGCGCCAGCCCTGCGATCAGGCTGCCGCCCAACGCCTCGATGCCATGAATGGCGAAATATTCGTGGTCATGGCTGGCCGCTTGCTGGTTGATGAAGGCGCGGCCCAGTTCAAGTTGCTCGGGCGAAATGTAGTGCTCAATGACCGTGTAGCCTTTGCGGTCGATCTCGGCAGCGTACGCCGCTGCCGACGGTTCCATAGCCGTAACCTCTGACATACCCAATCCCTCGTGGCACATGTGAAGGTTCGGAGCGTTCGTCCTGATCGTGTCCTGATCTGCGAGGAGGATCGGCATACTGCGAGCGGATCCTGGCTCGGCGTGTCGGTACGAAGAATGCGGGAGTGACGTTCCTTCCTGATCGCCTTGCGTTGCGTTGCATCGGGTGCGGCTGGCGGCGTCTACGATCGCCCGCTGCGATGCGTATGGACAAACAAGCGCAGCGGTAGTTGCGCTTGTTTGTCAGTAATTTTTACGGGCTGGGCTTGAGGTCAAACGGTCGTTTGTCGGCTGCAGAACCGGCGCAACTGTGGTAAAAACTGCGCCGGGCCTTAGCGGCCCACGTTCTCAGGGCGGGGTGAGATTCCCCACCGGCGGTAATAACGATGCGGTTGGCCATGCTGACCATCGTTTAGCCCGCGAGCGCTTGTCTCCGACAAGGTCAGCAGACCCGGTGTGATTCCGGGGCCGACGGTATAGTCCGGATGAGAGAGAGCGGGATGCCTCGACGGGCGCCTTTCGTGCGCGCGTCCACTCCCTATCGATCTGCAGCGCCCTGTTTTATCCAAAACAGGAGTTCGTCATATGCATCGTTTCAACAGCCTTCCACGGGAGGCCGTATGTTCACAGGAATAATCGAATCCATCGGGGCCATTGGTGCCATGACGCCGAAGGGTGGCGACGTTCGCGTGCTGGTCGAGACCGGCAAGCTGGATCTGGCGGACGTCAAGCTGGGCGACAGCATCGCGGTTAACGGCGTCTGCCTGACCGCGGTCGAGCTGCCCGGCAACGGCTTCTGGGCCGATGTCAGCCGCGAGACGCTGGCACGCACCGCGTTCGTCGATCTTAAGCCTGGTAGCCGCGTGAATCTGGAGAAGGCGCTGATGCCGACCAGCCGTCTCGGCGGGCATCTGGTCAGCGGTCACGTCGATGGCGTGGGTGAGGTGGTGGCGCGTGAGGAAAACGCCCGCGCCGTTCAGTTCCGCATCCGCGCGCCGCGTGAGTTGGCCAAATACATCGCGCTCAAGGGTTCGATCACGGTGGATGGCACCAGCCTGACGGTCAATGCGGTCAACGGTGCGGAGTTCGAGCTGACCATCGTCCCGCACACCCTGGCCGAGACCATCATGGTCGACTACCGCCCCGGGCGGAAGGTGAATCTGGAAGTGGACCTCTTGGCTCGCTATCTGGAGCGCCTGCTGATGGGCGACAAGGCCGCTGAACCGAATGCCTCGGGCCTGACCGAAAGCTTCCTGGCCGAACACGGCTATCTGAACAAGTAAGGATTGGCCACATGGCTCTGAACACTGCTGAAGAACTGATCGAAGACATCCGCGCCGGCAAGATGGTCATCCTCATGGATGACGAGGACCGCGAGAATGAGGGCGACATCATCGTCGCTTCCGAATGCGTGACCGCCGAGCACATCAACTTCATGGCCCGTTTCGCCCGTGGCCTGATCTGCATGCCGATGACCCGCGAGCGCTGCGAGACCCTGCAGCTGCCGCTGATGGCGCCGCGTAATGGCTCCGGCTTCGGCACCAAGTTTACCGTCTCCATCGAAGCTGCCGAAGGTGTGACCACCGGCATTTCCGCCGCCGACCGTGCGCGGACGGTGCAGGCTGCCGTAGCCCGCGGTGCGAAAGCCGAGGACATCGTCAGTCCCGGTCATATCTTCCCGCTGATGGCGCAGCCAGGCGGCGTTCTGGCGCGCGCTGGTCACACCGAGGCGGCCTGCGATCTGGCGCGCATGGCTGGATTTGAGGCCAGCGGCGTCATCTGCGAAATCATGAACGACGACGGCACCATGGCACGTCGTCCGGAGCTCGAAGTCTTCGCCGAGCAGCACGGTTTGAAGATCGGCACCATCGCCGATCTGATCCACTACCGGATGATCCATGAGCGCACCGTCGAGCGCGTCTCCGAGCAGCCGCTGGATACCGAGCTGGGGCAGTTCACCCTGGTCACCTACCGTGACGACGTGGAAGACACCGTGCACATGGCGCTGACCCGCGGTGAGATTTCCCCGGAAGAGGCGACCCTGGTCCGTGTGCACAACATGGAGCCACTGCGCGATCTGCTGCTGGTCACCGTGCCGGGGCGTTGGAGCCTGCGCGCGGCAATGAGCGAAGTGGCCAAGGCCGGTAGTGGAGTAGTGCTGCTGCTGGGCAATCCGCTGACCGGCACGCAGTTGCTGGCGCAGCTCAACCGCCAGCAGTCGCCAAGCCCGGCCACCTACAGCACCGTCGGTGCTGGTTCGCAGATTCTTCGCGATCTCGGCGTGCGCAAGATGCGCCTGATGAGTTCGCCGATGAAGTTCAACGCGATATCCGGCTTCGACCTGGAAGTTGTAGAATACCTGCCTGCCGAATAAATGATGTCAGGGCGCCGCGATGCAACGCGGCGCCTTCGTTCTTTAAAGAGATGAGAAACCACCTATGACACTGAAGACCATCGAAGGTACCTTCATCGCCCCGCAGGGCAAGTTCGCCCTGGTTGTTGGCCGCTTCAACAGCTTCGTCGTCGAAAGCCTGGTGAGCGGCGCCGTCGATGCGCTGGTGCGCCACGGCATCGCCGAAGACGCCATTACCATCATCCGTGCGCCGGGTGCCTTCGAGATTCCGCTGGTCGCACAGAAAGTTGCCCAGCAGGGCGAGTACGACGCGATCATCGCCCTCGGCGCGGTCATCCGTGGTGGTACCCCGCATTTCGAATACGTGGCTGGCGAATGCACCAAGGGCCTGTCGCAGGTTTCCATGGAGTTCGGTGTGCCGGTTGCGTTCGGCGTTCTGACTGTTGATTCCATCGAGCAGGCCATCGAGCGCTCCGGCACCAAGGCCGGCAACAAGGGCGCCGAAGCTGCACTGTCCGCGCTTGAAATGGTGAGTCTGCTGGCGCAGCTGGAGGCCAAGTGAGCCTTAATCACGACGACAGTCAGGACACCCCGCAGCCCAAGGCCAAGGGCAAGATCGCCACGCGCCGTGTCGCGCGCAGCCTGGGAATGCAGGCCCTGTATCAGTGGCACATGGCAGGTCAGAGCCTGAATGAAATCGAGGCGCAGTTTCGCGTCGACAACGATTTCTCCGGCGTCGATGGCAACTACTTCCATGAGCTGCTGACCGGCGTGGCGCGCGCCAAGACTGAAGTCGACGGCGCCATCGTGCCGCATCTGGATCGCCCGCTTGAAGAGCTGGATCCGGTTGAACTGGCCGTTCTGCGCCTGTCCACCTACGAGCTGATGCATCGTATCGACGTACCCTACCGGGTGGTGATCAATGAAGGCATCGAGCTTGCCAAGGTGTTCGGCGCCACTGACGGGCACAAGTTCGTCAATGGTGTGCTGGACAAGCTGGCGCCGATCCTTCGCAGTGCCGAGGTCGGCGCTTACAAGCGCTGAACCTGATCTGCCTGATGGGTGAGTTCGAGCTGATCCGCCACTACTTCGCCGCCGCCGCTTGTGCCAGGGCTGGCGGCGATGTCGTTTTAGGGATTGGCGATGACTGTGCATTGCTCGCTGTTCCGCCCGGCGAACAGTTGGCAATCTCCACCGATTCGCTGACGGCTGGGGTGCACTTCCCCGATCCGTGCGATCCGTACTCACTCGGTCAGCGCGCGTTGGCCGTTTCCACCAGCGATCTCGCTGGCATGGGCGCCACGCCCATCGGGTTTACGCTGGCGCTGACGCTTCCTTCCGTCGATTCCAACTGGCTGGCCGAATTTGCCCGTGGCCTTGACGCGATGGCGGCTGGCTGCGACATGCGTTTGATCGGCGGCGACACCACGCGCGGCCCGCTGAGCATGACGCTGACGGTATTTGGGCGCGTGCCGGTAGGCGAGGCGTTGTTGCGCAGCGGTGCGCAACCCGGTGATCTGCTCTGTGTTGGCGGAGCCCCCGGCGACGCAGCCGGGGCTTTACCGATCGTGCTTGGCGAGCGGGAGGCGGACACCGTCGAAGCGGCAGCACTGCTAAGACGCTACTGGTCGCCGCAACCCCAGCTCGCGCTCGGCCAGGCGCTGCGTGGCAAGGCAACCGCGGCGTTGGATATCTCCGATGGCTTGTTGGCCGACTGCAACCATATAGCCACTGCGTCTTCTGTTTCGCTGGTAATCGAGCAAGCCCGGGTGCCGCTGTCGGACTCGCTGGTGCGTTTCGCCGGGACTGATCAGGCCCTGCAATGCGCCTTGGGGGGAGGAGACGACTATCTTCTGGCGTTTACCTTGCCGGCAGATGCGTTACCGACCATGCAGTCCGAAGGATGGCCAGTTCACGTCATTGGCCATGTGGAGGTGGGAGAGGGCGTTCGGTTGGTGGATGCTGATGGGAGGTCTGTGGGCATCGGTCATCCAGGCTACAACCACTTCACCAGCTGAGCCGCCGACGCTCGAACTAATAATGAGGACAACCGTTTGACCGATTCTCTGCAGCCTGCCGCCGAACCGACCCCGCATTCGGTGTGGAGCAATCCATGGCACAACCTGGCCTTTGGTTTCGGCTCCGGCACCTTGCCGAAAGCGCCCGGCACCTGGGGCTCTCTGGTAGCGCTGGCCTTCGTGCCGCTGTGGCAGATGCTGCCGGGCTGGGGATACGGCGCGCTCATCGTCGCGAGCATGCTGTTCGGTATCTGGCTGTGCGGCAAGGTCGCCCAGGATCTGGGCGTGCACGACCATGAAGGCATCGTCTGGGACGAGTTTGCCGGCATCTGGATTACCTTCTGGCTGGTGCCTGCGGGCTGGTACTGGCTGCTGCTCGGGTTCATCGTGTTCCGTCTGCTGGATATCCTCAAACCGTGGCCGATCAGCTGGGTAGATCGGCAGGTCCATGGTGGGCTGGGGATCATGCTTGATGACATCCTCGCCGGATTTGCCGCTTGCGGTGTGATGCACATAGCGGTGCGCTTGTTAGGCTGATTGTCTCGGAGGCTTGGGCTGTGCGTCGGATCGCTGCAATGCCGGAAGGGCTCGTGAAACAATGCGACCTGTCCTGTTTCACAAGGCCGCCACTGATGCGCCTCGTTTCTTTGCTGCTTGTCTCCACGCTGTCGCTCCTCTCGCTGGCTGTCACAGCTGCACCTCGTGTGCAGGTGGTCGGCCTGTTTCCTGGCGCTGCTGTGTTGAACGTCGACGGCCAGCGCAAGCTCGTACGGGTCGGTCAGGTAGGGCCGGGCGGTGTAGAGGTAATAAGCGCTGATTCGAAAAGCGCGGTTCTGCGGGTGGAGGGCGTCGAGCGCAGCTATGGTCTGTCTCGTGAGTTGAGCTCAGGATTTGCCGAGCCTGATCGCCGGCAGCTGAGCATCGCCCAGGGGCAGGGCGGTCACTACTGGATCGCCGGCTCGATCAATGGTCAACCCGTGCAGTTTCTCGTCGACACCGGCGCCACGTCGGTAGCGATCAATGAGATTCAGGCGCGGCGCCTGGGAATCGATTACCGAGTTGATGGCCGGCAGATCGTCGTCGGCACAGCAAGCGGTACGGCCAAGGCCTGGCGGGTCAACCTCAACAGTGTAAAGGTCGGCGCGATCGACGTGCTCGGGGTCGAGGCCGTCGTGGTGGAAGGCGGCTCACCGACGGACGCCCTGCTTGGCATGAGCTTTCTCAGTCGAGTCAGCTGGCGTGAGGATCAGGGCGTACTAAAGCTCGAATCCAAAATCTAGACCTGGCCATCGTTACGCAATCTTGGCGGTATCGCTTCGTTGGCTGCCGATCTTCCGATACAGCTTGCTGCAGCACTGCTGTTACAATATCCGCTTTTCCGCTTTCTGGAGTCTCTCCGGTGTCAGTCGTGTTCGTCGCCGCTTCCAAACTGCCGACGCCGTTCGGTGTGTTCACCATGCATGGTTTTCTCGATCAGGACACTGGCAAGGAACATGTCGTACTGACTCTGGGCGATGTCGCGGACGGCAAGCCTGTTCTGGGTCGCCTGCATTCCGAGTGCCTCACCGGTGATGCCCTGTTCAGCCTGCGCTGCGATTGTGGCTTTCAGCTCGAAGCTGCGCTGCGCGCGATCTCCGAAGAGGGCCGTGGGGCGCTGCTGTATCTACGCCAGGAAGGTCGTGGCATTGGTCTGTTGAACAAGATCCGCGCCTACGAGCTTCAGGATGCTGGCGCTGACACGGTGGAAGCCAATGAGCGCCTCGGCTTTGCGCCGGACATGCGTGACTACGCGATCTGCCTCCCCATGCTCGAACACCTGGGCATCGCCGAAATCAAGCTGATGACCAACAACCCGCGCAAGGTGAAGGCCCTGCAAGGCTTCGGCATACGCGTCGCCCAACGCATGCCTTTGGAAATCGCACACAACCCGCACAACGAAAAATACCTCGCCACCAAGGCCGGAAAACTTGGCCACATGCTCGGCGAGATCCATCAGGGCGAAGCCGAGCAGTCGTGAACCGCGCTGCCGCCCGCCGCCAGCTGTCGCTCGATGGCTGGTTCTATCTGCTACTCATCGTTGTGCCTGTGCTCGTTGTCCGCCAGTTTCCACAGGTCGCAGGCCGCTTCGGCGAGCATTTGGCGTTGCCACTGTTCATTGGCGGTCTTGTCCTGTTGTTTCTCAATCTGCCCCGTTTCAGCGCCTATAAGCACGCCTTGATCGCCACTGAAAAGGATCTCGGCACGGATGCTGAGACATTTGCCTGGTCGAGGCTGCGCAGCGTCCGGCTGCGGGCTTTGCGAACCGCCGCGTTGCCGGCGTGGCTGGGGGCGATAGGCGTGCCACTCGGACTTGAACCGGTTGCCCAGTTGCTGCTGGTCTGTGGCAGCCTGGCGCTGCTGGTGCTCTACCGCCTACCGCGTCAACTGCAATGACCAGAGTGCTGGCTCTGTTGCTGGCACTGTCAGCATCGACCTGGCTGGGTGCTGCCGAGCGAGTCGTCAGCCTAGCCCCTTCGCTCAGCGAAATCATGCTGGAACTGGATGCCAAGGCGCTGCTCGTCGGCATGCTTGACGGTGGTGAGCGACCTGCATCGCTGGAGGCGATGCCCTCAGTGGGCCGAATGGGTCAGCTGGAAATGGAAAGCCTGCTAGCCCTTCAGCCAACGCTGGTATTGCTCTGGCCGGACAGCATCAGCCGTGCGCAGCGCGACCAGCTCTCACAGTTCGGCATCCCGGTGCTCGTCGTTCAGCCTGTATCCTTGGAACAACTGGCCGAGCAGTTTGCACGGGTTGGTCAGCGCGTCGGCCGAGGCGAGCAGGGGCGCGAACTTCAACGTCAGTTTTCCTTAGGCCTGGAGCAACTTCGGCGTCGATACCACCGAGAGCAGCCGTTATCGGTGTTTTATCAGGTTTGGAATCGCCCCCTGTATACGCTCGGTGGACGCCAGATCGTCAGTGAGGCCATCGAGGTATGCGGTGGTCGTAACGTATTCGCCGATCTGCAACTGCCGGCGCCCCAGGTCAGCGTCGAGTCCGTGCTATCACGTAACCCTGACGTTATCCTGGCTGGCAGCGGTGCTCAGCTATCCGAATGGAATGCCTGGCCGCAGTTGGAAGCGGTGCGTAAGGGACAGCTGTGGGAAGTGCCCGACAAGGGGCTCGAGCGACCGAGCTTCCAGATGCTCGGTGCGATCAGGAAGCTCTGCGAGGTTATGGCGCTGGCGGTACCCGAAGGCGCTCCTGAACGGCCCTAAAGCGACGGTGCCCAGGTCACAGCGAAGAGCACTGTGCGGCCTTCCGAGTTGTAACCGTACTGACCCGAGCTATAAGTCGCCTCAATATAGTCCTTGTTCAGCAGGTTGTTCAGCTTAGCTTCCAGGCTGATGTCCCGGCTGACTTTCCAGCCACCCCGCAGACCCAGCAAGCCATAGCCGTCAAGTTCGGTTGTGTTCGCTGCGTCATCATAGCGGCCGCTGACAGCGCGCCAGTTGGCGCCAACCGAGAAGTCGCCGAACTGGCGATCCAGGTCCAAATTAAGGGTGCGCTTAGCGCGGCGTGGCAGCGTGTGGCCGCTGTCTCGGTCGCGCGGGTCGATTAGGCCGAGTGCGAGCTGGGCTTGCCAGCCGAACAGCTGTTCGCTCAATGCAGCCTCAAGGCCATTGATGCGTGCTGTCTGTACGTTGTAGGGCTGCCAGCCGGTGCTGATGTCCGAAACGATCGCATCCTCTATATCGGTGCGATAAAGCGCCAGCTCCAGCGAGCCGCTGTCGCTGTAACGGCTACGCCATTGCACTTCGTAACTGCGGGAGCGCTCGGGGGACAGGTTTGGGTTCGCGCTGGAGTAGCAGAAGCCGAAGAAGCACTCGTCTGGATAGTAGAGGTCGTTGAACGTTGGCGCGCGGAAGCCTTCACTGTAGGAAAAAATCAAATCGTTGCGCGTATCCAGAGGGACGGTCAGCGCGCCATTCCAACTGTTTTGGCTTCCATACTGCTGGTTCTTGTCGTGCCGTATGCCCAGCTCCGTGGAGAACAGCCTGCCGGTGTAGCGATGCTGGATGAAGCCTGCATGGTTCCACCGTGATTCTTCGACAAAATCCGTCGTGCTATGGAGTCGGTCCTCATACCAGTCCGCGCCCAGCGTGACTTCGTGATCACGTGTAAGGGATAGCGTGTTTATCCAGCTTGCGGAATCACGATAGGTGCTAAAGCTGTAAAACATATTGGGGCTGGCTGTCGGCAGGTCATTACCGGTGTCGCGCTTGTCTTCGCTGTGGCCAAGTTCAAAGCGACTCTTCCAACCATCGCTAACCTTGAGAGTGGCGAAGCTGGAAAGGGTACTTAACTGAAAGTCGGTGGTCGGCTGGGACGGGCCGAATACATCGTCGTATTCGATCTGCCCACGCTGATCCAACGCGCTGAATCCGGCTTCCAGATGCTCGTTGAAGCGGTGCGACAGATTGAAGCTCAAGGCACGATTACGATAGGCATCGTCGTCACGATTGAGGTTGTCGCCGTGCCGAGTTGCGTCGATACCAGCGGTTTCATTCAGCGATGCGGCTAGATTCACTTGAGTCTGATCGTCTCCGCCGGAAACAGCCAGGCTGCGCTCGAAGGTCGAGTGGCTGCCAACGCCTAAGCGCAGGCGTGGGGCCAAGCCCGTGTCGTTCCCTTGCCGGGTGAATATATGTACCACGCCGCCGATTGCATCGGAGCCGTACAGTGCCGAGCGCGCACCTCGCACGACTTCTATGCGCTCGATATGGTCCGGGTTGAGAAACTCGATGCTGCTGGTGCCGCTGGAAGCCGCCGCGATGCGCTGGCCGTCTATCAGGAAAAGTGTTTGTCCGCTGGCGGTGCCACGGATAAACACGCTGGTAAGGCTGCCGGCACCACCGGTACGCACGACACTTACACCCGGTACGCGCTCCAGCAACTCGGCGACTGTGCGAGCCTGCAAGCGGTCGATGTCGGCGCGAGTGAACACCGTGGTGGCTGCCGCAGTTTCGGTTCGCAGCTGTGGCAAGCGGTTAGCGGACACGATGGTATCGCCGAGCTGCAGCGCGTCATAGTAGTCAGGTGTCTGGGCGTGTACGGAGATGCTTGGCAGCAGTGTCACCGCCAAGGCAAGTCGGGTCAGCTTCATCAAAATCGATCCTCAAAAGTTCAGCGCTTTTGAGAAGGGCAGGAGCAAGCGCAAGGGCACGCAGCCGCGCTTGACGGTGCTGCCCTCCGCAACACCAGTCGATCCGCCAGGCCGGTCTCCGGGCTTTCGACGCGCACCGCGCTCGCCTTCCCGTGCTGGGCACAGTGGCGGTTGAGCGGGCGGTGATCCTCGGATCACGGTCGATTACCGTTGCGGGGGCAGCGCCGGCCTTGCTCTTCGAGCGCACCGGCTTCCCGTTTAATGCGGACCTGGCGGTCGTGCACACCTGGGCGGATAGGAAATCGCGCGAACCTTACGGCCTGGGCTGGGGAAAGACAAGCGAATGAGCGACGCGCCTCAGTGCAAGGCTGCGGTAAACAGAGCTGATCGGTTGGGGGCTTAGGAAGCTCTCGGCTCGGGAGGGATTGATCCGCCCGGCCCAGCTACGGCAGCGTCGCGTGGATGACGTTTCATCCATCCCCGGACCCAGCGAAGATCGAGGTATGGAAATTCGACTCCCATATACCCAGGCCGCCTCGCTGTTGCCCGTGGCGGCGCTGGATCCTACGGCTGAGTGTGCAGCCTTCCCAGTCGCGCTTTGACTGCCGCCTCAATACCGGCGGCGTCCAGTCCGCACTCCCTGATCATCTCGCTGGGTTTGGCATGTTCAACGTAGTAGTCGGGCAGGCCCAGCTGGAGGAGCGGTGTGCTCAGGTTTTGCGCGGCGAGGAACTCTCCGACCGCACTGCCGGCACCGCCCATGATGCTGTTCTCCTCGATGGTCACCAACAGCTCGTGGCTGTCGGCTATCTGGCGCACCAATGCCTCATCCAGGGGTTTGACGAAACGCATGTCGACGACTGTTGCGTTCAGGGTTTCGGCAACCTGCATGGCGTCCGGCAGTTGCACGCCAAACACCAGCAGCGCGACCTGCTTACCCTCGCGACGTACCATGCCCTTGCCGATCTCTAGCGGCTCGAGGCCCGGTTCGATCATTGCGTTCGGGCCGGTGCCGCGTGGATAACGCACCGCGGCGGGACCTTCGAAGTGGTAGCCAGTGGTGAGCATCCGGCGCATCTCGTTCTCGTCGCTCGGTGTCATTACCAGCATGCCGGGGATGCAGCGCAAATAGGCCAGGTCGAAGCTGCCCGCATGGGTCGGGCCGTCTTCGCCGACCAGACCGGCGCGGTCGATGGCGAACAGCACGTCGAGGTTCTGCACCGCGACGTCATGGATCAGCTGATCGTAGGCGCGTTGCAGGAAGGTCGAATAGATTGCCACGACCGGCTTGGCACCCTCGCAGGCCATGCCCGCAGCCAGCGTAACCGCATGCTGCTCGGCAATCGCGACGTCGAAATAGCGGTCCGGATAACGCTCGCTGAAATCGACCAGATCCGAGCCTTCCTTCATGGCAGGGGTGATGCCCATCAGGCGTGGGTCTGCCGCGGCCATATCGCACAGCCATTGGCCGAACACGTTGGAATACTTCGGGCCGCTGGGTTTCTTCGGCTTGACCGGGCCGCCGATGGGGTCGAGCTTGCTGATCGCGTGCCAGGTGATCGGGTCGACTTCCGCCGGGGCGAAGCCTTTGCCCTTTTTGGTGACTACATGCAGAAACTGCGGGCCGGAGAGGTCGCGCATGTTGCGCAGGGTGCCGATAAGCGTCGGCAGATCATGGCCGTCGATCGGGCCGATGTAGTTCCAGCCGAGTTCTTCGAACAGCGTGCCCGGGACCAGCATGCCCTTGGCGTACTCCTCGGTGCGGCGGGCGATTTCCCAGGCGCCGGGAAGGCGCGAGAGGACCTTTTTGCTGCCTTCGCGCATGCTCGAATAGGTGCGGCTGGAGAGGATCTTGGCCAGGTAGTTGGACAGTCCGCCGACGTTGCGCGAGATCGACATGTCGTTGTCGTTGAGCACCACGAGCATGTCCGCACCGACTTCCGGCGCATGGTTCAGCGCCTCGAAGGCCATCCCGGCCGTGAGCGCACCGTCGCCGATGACCGCGATGGACTTGCGCTTCTTGCCCTGCATGCGGGCGGCGATGGCCATGCCCAGTGCGGCGCTGATCGAGGTACTGGAGTGGCCGACGCCAAAGGTGTCGTACTCGCTCTCGCTACGGCGTGGGAAGGCGGCGAGGCCGTCCTTCTGGCGCAGGCTTTCCATGCGCTCGCGGCGCCCTGTGAGAATTTTGTGCGGATAGGCCTGATGACCGACATCCCAGACCAGGCGGTCTTTCGGGGTGTCATAGACGTAATGCAGGGCAATGGTCAGCTCGATCACACCAAGGCCAGCACCGAAGTGCCCGCCGGTCCGGCCTACGCTGTAGAGAAGGTCCTGACGCAGTTCGTTGGCGAGTTCTTCGAGTTCCGCTTCGCCTAGCCGGCGCAGCTGCTCGGGCGTGGCCGCGCGATCTAGAACGGGCGTCGCAGGGCGGACCCGAGGAATCTCATGAAACGTCTTGGGCATCGGGCGAATCATTTTGGCTGAAAAAAGAGCCGCAGTTTACCCGATGGTTACAACGATAAGAACGTCTCAAGCATCAACGGTCGCCGTTATGCCGAACAGACGCAGCGCCGAGCAGTGGCGGTTCGCCGGTCAACTGCGGCGTTCCACGATGAAGCAGGCCAGCTGGCGCAGCGGCTCGGCGCTGGGCCCGAACGGGGCGACGGCCTCGAGCGCCAGGTCACGCAGCTCCAGCGCATAGGCCTTGGCGCTGTCCATGCCGAGCAGCGACGGGTAGGTGGGCTTGTCACGCGCGATATCGGCACCCTGGTGTTTGCCCAGCGTAGCGGTGTCGCTTTCCACATCGAGGATGTCGTCTTGTACCTGGAACGCCAGGCCCACCGCTTGAGCGTACTGCTGCAATGCTGCCAGTTTCTGCACATCGGCACGGCCACTGGCGAGGGCGCCGAGACGTACGCTGACTTCGATCAGCGCGCCGGTCTTGTGCCGGTGCATCAACTCCAGAGCGTTGCGGTCGAGCTTCAGTCCCACCGATCCCAGATCGATCGCCTGGCCGCCGACCATGCCGGCCGGGCCTGCGGCACGTGCGAGGCTGGCCAGCATGTCCAGGCGCAGGGATGGGTCGGATGGGTTGAGCGGGTCGCACGCAAGGGCTTCGAACGCGAGGCTCTGCAGGCCATCGCCGGCGAGAATCGCGCAGGCTTCGTCGAAGGCCTTGTGGGTGGTGGGTTGGCCACGGCGCAGGTCATCGTCGTCCATGGCTGGCAGATCATCGTGCACCAGCGAATAGGCGTGAATCAGTTCGACGGCACAGGCTGCGCCATCGGCCAGGGCAACGTCACCCTCGAGTGCTTCGCAGGCGGCGTAGACCAGCAGGGGACGGACGCGCTTGCCTCCGTTCATCACGCTGTAGCGCATGGCCTGGTAAAGACGGTCGAGTTGCGGGCGCGGTGGGGAGAAGAGTGTGCCGAGGCAGTTGTCGACGCGTTGCTGGCAGCGTTTCTGGTAGTCGCCGATCATGCTTCGGAATCCGCCTCGAATGGCGCTTCCTGCAACTTGCCGTCACGCTCCCGAAGGATCTGCACTTTCTGTTCGGCCTGGCTCAGTGCTGCCTGGCAGTCACGGGTCAGACCGATGCCCTGCTCAAAGCAGGTCAGCGAGTCTTCCAGCGACAGCTCGCCGCTTTCCAGACGCTCGACCAGCTGCTGCAACTCGGCGAGGGATTGTTCGAAATCGAGGGCGACTTTCTTGCGGGCCATGGCGGAACCTGTTCTCTGCGGCTGCTCTGAAACGGGCGCGACACTAGCAGAGCTGGCCGGTATACGCCATAAGCCGAGCGGGCTAGAGGCCTGCCGGTGACGGCCAGTACATGGCCTGGAAGTAGTAAAGGGTCATGGTGCTGCCCACCAGAATCACGAACAGACGCAACCAGGTCGAGGGCAGTTTCTTACTCAGCGCGCCGCCAGCGTAGCCGCCAAACGTGGTGCCCACCAGCAGGATCGCCAGTTCGTAGCCGCTCACCCGTCCGGCGATGACAAAGGTCGCTGTGGCGACGCTGTAGATCACCGCCGAGATCAGGTTTTTCAGCGCATTGGCGCGGACCAGCTGATGGCCTTCGATGGAAAACGCCGCCAGCTGCAGGATGCCCATGCCGGCACCGAAATAGCCGCCGTAGATCGAGACCAGCGCGTGAGCGGCCAGCGATGTCGGGGCATGAGGCGGCACCGCGTTATTGTCCTTGCGGCGCGCCGCGAGCCAGCGACTCAACCAGGGACTGGCGGCGAACAGCGCGGTGGCGAGCAACAGCAGCCAGGGAATGAGCAGGCTGAAGACGTCATCGCCGCTGGCCAGCAGCAAAAGGCCGCCGAGCAGACCACCAATCAAGCCTGCCAGTAGCAGGGGGATCAGGTAGCGGCCAAGGGGGCGTAACGCCGAACGTGCGGCCCAGGCGCCGGCGAGGCTGGCGGGCCAGAGCGCAACCGCGTTGGTCGCGTTGGCGGTCACTGGCGGCAAGCCCGTGGCAAGCAATGCTGGAAACGAAAAGAAGGTACCGCCGCCTGCGAGCGCATTCATGCCTCCCGCGGCAAAGCCGGCAGCGATCAATAGCAGCATATCGAACAAGGGCATCGGAAAGGCTCGAGGCAAAAAGAGACGAAGATTATCGCTGCCGCTGCGTTGCGCCAAGCACCTGCAATATCAGTCACCAGCGGTTGGCGCCAGCCACATGCCGACAAGCCACGCGTTAGCGGAGCCGGGCGCGACGCCAAGTGTTGACCGGCGATTGTTAGATAAGGTCACCTAAAACCGACTGCTACGGCTGCGTGGTGCCGACCTTGATAGCCGCTGGCGAACTGGTCAGCTCGTTGAGGATGCCGCAGCCATGCATGGCGCGATTGCCGGTGCAGCAGCTGCGTAGTTCCTGTAACTGACGCTCCAGGGCATGAAGGTTCTCCAGTCGCGTACGGACGCGTTCGAGCTGCTCGTCGATCAGGTGGTTGATGTCGCCGCAGCTGGCGTCCGGGTGATTGGAGAATTCAAGCAGCCGGCGAATATCAGCCAGCCCGATATCCAGTGCGCGGCAGTGGCGGATGAACGTCAGTTGCGCCAGCTGCCTGGAGGAATAGGATCGGTAGCCGTTGGAACCGCGCTCCGGGGCGGGCATCAAGCCGATCTTTTCGTAATAGCGAATGGTTTCGACATCGACGTTTGCCGCTGTGCTCAGCTCGCCTATGCGCATCATGGCCCCCTGGTGATGGACTGATTTGACAAAATGGATCTTGACCCTGGAGTTGCTCCAGGGTGTGCAATGGCTCCGAATATAGTTCAGGAGGCATTCCATGTCGTCGAGATGCTGTGATTCCGGTTGTTCAACCCCAGCGGTCAACCCGAGTTTTCGCAAGGCCCTTTGGGTCGCGCTGGCGATCAACCTGATCATGTTTGTCGTGGAGATCATCAGCGGGCTGCGTTCCGGCTCGGTTTCGCTGCTGGCCGATGCCATCGATTTCGCCGGCGACGCTGCCAACTACGGCATCACCCTGGTGGTGCTGTCGATGGGGCTGGTCTGGCGCTCACGGGCTGCCATGGTCAAAGGCCTGACGATGCTGGCGTTCGGCGTGTTCGTGCTGGGCCGTGCGGGGTGGTCGGTATACGCCGATGTCGTACCCGAACCGCTGACCATGGGCGTGATCGGCACGCTGGCGCTGATTGCCAACGTCGTCGTTGCGCTGATGCTTTACGCCTTTCGCGAAGGGGATTCGAACATGCGCTCGGTCTGGCTGTGCAGCCGCAACGACGCGATTGGCAACGTCGCTGTAATGATCGCCGCGGCAGGCGTCTTCGGAACCGGCGCTGCCTGGCCGGACCTTGTCGTTGCATTGGTCATGGCGGGGCTTGCCTTGTCAGCTGGCTTCTCGGTCGTCCGTCAGGCCCGGCAGGAGCTGGCCTCGCATCGTTAACGGCCGTTTGGGCAGATCACTGTGATCAGATTGACGACGGCCGAGGCGGCGAAAGGCGCACGTCTCGTTCGGGCTCGCCATACAGGCAAGACGGCCGCTAACTGGCAATGGCGGCCACCACCGCGACGACGATCACTGCGGTGACCGCCAGGCCTCCTGCAGCCAGCTTTCCGACCGTTTCCGAGCTCAGCCCGAGGGCTTTGTCTTTCATCTGTTTGCCGAACCGACCTTCGATGCGATGCAGGCCTTCGACCGGCTGGAACAGGTTGTCGGGTTGTTCATCACTGGCCGGCTCGTCGGTCATCTGGCCGCTCCAAGCCTGTTTGGCCATCATCCGGTCGAGCAGGCCGGGCATGAACATGTTGCCGATGATCGCCTGAAATGACGCACGCCCCAGCCAGAGCTCGCGCGGCGCATCGGTGGCAGCGCGCAGGATGGCGCGCGCCGCCACCTCAGGCGTGTGAATGGGGGGGACCGGCTGGGGGCGCTTGTTCATCTTGTTGCGCGACCAGTCGAACTGCGGCGTGTTGTGCGCCGGAAGCTGGACCATCGTCAGCCGGATTCGGCTGTTGGTATGAATCAGTTCGCAGCGTAGCGAATCGGTGAAGCCCCTGATCGCGAACTTGGCTGCGCAGTATGCCGATTGAAGCGGAATCGCGCGGTACGACAGCGCCGATCCGACCTGCACGATGGTGCCGCGGTTGCGGGTCTCCATGTGGCGCAGCGCCGCCAGCGTGCCATGCACGAAGCCCAGGTAGGTGACGTCGGTGACGCGCTTGAATTCGGCGGCAGTGATCTTGTTGACCGGCCCGAACACTGTCGCCATGGCGGCGTTGACCCAGATTTCGATTGGCCCCAGCTCCGCCTCGATCCGCTCGGCGGCGCGATCGACGGCTTCGGCATCGGCGACATCGGCGGAGATCGCCAGCACCTTCGCCCCGGTCGCTTCCAGTTCTTCGCGCGTGTCGGACAGGCCCTGTTCGCCGCGTGCGATCACCGCCACGCGAAAGCCCGCCCGCGCGAACGCATGGGCGGTTGCGCGGCCTACGCCAGCAGTGCCTCCACAGATCACGGCAGTCTGTTCGCGGTCGCTCATCTAAAAGCTCCTGTCTTGATGGGTTAGCGCAGAAGCGCGTTCCAGCCCGCATAGCGGTGGCGGATCGGTCCGCGTGGCAGGCTCAGGCCGATCACCAGCACGCCGGCGATCAGGCTGCCGACGGTTGCCGCGAACCCGGCCCCCTCGAGGAACGAAGGGGCGGCGATCAGCCAGGCGCCGATCGGCAGGTTGAGAAAGCGTAGCGGGCGTGCCACTTCGGCGAAGGCCAGCACCGAGACGGTGATCAACAGCGAGCCCATCAGGTGGTCGCTGTTGGCCATGGCCCCCTCGGTACCGAAGATCAGGCGTGTGCACATCAGCCAGACGCCGAGGATACAAAGCAACGCGAGGCCCCACGGCAGGTTCACGCCGCGCAGCCCCTTCAGGGTCATGGACGACAGGCTACCGTCGAACTCGGGTGTGTTGTCCTCCCGTGCACCCTCCATCGCATCGCCCTGCCAGAAGGTTTTCCAGAAGGGTTTACCGCGCTGACGTGCGTCCTTGAGGAACTGCCCCATGGCCACCAGCTCGTCCAGGGCGTAGGGCATCATCACCAGCATGGCCAGTGCCTGGATCAGGCAGAGGGTGCACCAGGTGTCGATGAAGATCGGCTGCGCGATGATGAAGAAGATACTCACCGCGCCCAGCGGCACTACCACCACGCCGAATGCGGCGACCATCCAGGGCATGGTTCGCCAGCGTCGTGCATCGCCCATCACCGCCATCAGCAGCTCGATCATGTAGGCCATGACGCCGACACCAGCGTCGGATACCGGCCAGGCGCGGGACATGTCAGAGGTGATGATGGTTTCGGTGCCGTTGGGCTGCGTCCCGAAGAAGGGGTCCCAGGCATTGGCGGTATGACCTAGCTGGTAACCGGCCAGATACCGAGCCAGCAAAATACCGATCACCGCAAGCAAGGCGATGGGCAATCGCTGCATCCAGGTGGAGGGGTTGTAGTCCCAGCCTGGCGGCACGGCGGCCTTCTGCATCATGCCGCTCATGCTCATGCCGGGCATCATCGGCACCAGCGTCGAGAAGGCGATCACCAGTCCGCCGACCAGAAGGGCGTTGCCGTAGCTGGCGGGCGAGGGCGTCCAGAACAGCAGCGGCGCGAACATCAGCCAGAGACCCATGACGGTATTCGCCCACTGCGCCCAGGCGATACGTTTCAGCGAGAGGACCGAGAACAATACGACCAAGGCGCCACTGACCACGTCGCTCCAGGTCATCAGCAGCGCGCGGGTGGCCACGTCCGGCAGCTCGCGCTCGGTCGCCAATCGCGGCAAGTCGAGATCGGTTGGCGCAATGTTCAGGTAGCCAAAGATAAAGGGAGCGCTGAGTACCCAAAAGCCCAGCAGCACATTGACGAAGTGGCACCAGAGCGTGGCCAGGTGGCGGCGTTCCATCATTTGCATGTGTGCGTCCATGCCCATGTCAGATGGCATGGCGCCCTGTCTCAGGTATTCACCTTGATGCTCCACGAATCCCCCCGAGGCCGGATTGATCGATGTGCGCCCTGACGCGAACAAGGCGCTGGCGCTGCGGTTGCAGCGGCGACGCTGTTCAGTGGACCGGAGGGGGATGAGGGAGTTGCAACAAAATGAAACGGAGTGCGGACCGATGGCGATCCGCAGTGCTCGTGATTCTGCCGCTTAGGCGCCGGAACAGCTCGGTTCGGTAGTGAAGGTCTTGGATGAATCCACCAGGCCTACCTTTTCCAGGGTACGGCGACCGATCAGAACCGGGTAATTCATCTTGTCCCGGTCGTTCAGCGAGAACTGCTCTTCGTACATCTGGTTGCCCAGACAGACCTTCATCAGTACCACCGGACGTTCTTCAGCACCGCCTGCGCCTCGCACCTTGATGTCGCGCACCATTTTGCGCTCCAGGCGGGTTCTGACGTCTTCGTCTGTATCCACATCCTCCAGCTCGACCGTGAAGCGCACCCATTCGTCGCCATCTTTTTCGAAACGGTCGATATTTTCGGCGTGCATGGAAGAGGTCAACGCACCGGTGTCGAGCTTGAATTTCACCGCGACCTGCTCAGGAAGGATCAAGCCTTTCTCGACCCACCCGAGTACTTGCGGAGAGCTTGCAAAGGCTGTCCCGCTGACTACGGCAGTCAGCAGGGCGGCCAGGATTGACGGGGTATGGCGGGATAAACGGGAGCGTACCGGACGGCGCATCTGTCACCTCAGAAGTCAGCGAATGCTGTGGATTCCATAGAGTGCTATCGCCGACATCGGTTCAAGTTGACTGTGGCTCGAAGCAAAGCGGCGCGCGTAGACCTCGGTCGGTTGATGCTGACTCATTGGCAATAGCCATCGGCGTGATTGATAAAAACAATCGGACAGTTAGGTATTTTTGGACTCCACCAGTAGGGCCGCTTGCATTCAATGCCGTCAGCGGCCCCATTTCACTAAAGGAGGTTGTTTCCAAGGGAAGTCATAAGAATCGAGAGGTGAACCATGTTCGTCCATAACAAACGACTTCAATACACCGTGCGTGTCGCTGCGCCCAATCCGGGCCTTGCAAACCTGATGCTCGAACAATTCGGCGGGCCCCAAGGCGAGTTGGCCGCTGCCATGCGTTACTTCGTCCAGGGTGTGTCCGAGGATGATCCGGGCCGCAAGGATATGCTCATGGACATTGCCACCGAGGAGCTCAGCCACCTCGAAGTCATCGGCTCCATCGTCGGTATGCTCAACAAGGGCGCCAAGGGCGAGCTGTCCGAAGGTGTCGAGAAGGAAGCGGATCTGTATCGCTCGCTGACCGGTGGTGGCAACGATTCGCATATCACTTCGTTGCTCTATGGTGGCGGCCCAGCCTTGACCAACTCTGCAGGTGTGCCCTGGACTGCAGCCTATGTCGACTCCATTGGCGAGCCGACGGCGGACCTGCGTTCCAACATCGCAGCCGAGGCGCGCGCCAAGATTGTCTATGAGCGGCTCATCAACGTGACCGACGATCCAGGCATCAAGGATGCACTGAAATTCCTGATGACCCGGGAAATCGCGCACCAGAAATCGTTCGAGAAAGCGCTGCATGCCATCCAGCCCAATTTTCCTCAGGGCAAACTGCCGGGCGATCCGCAATTTGCCAACGTCTACTACAACCTGTCGCAAGGCGAAGGCGATCTGCGTGGACCATGGAATCAGGGGCCGGAATGGGAGTTCGTCGAAGATCCGCAACCGGCGGTGGACGGCGGCGATGGAAAGCCTTCGGTCGACCTGAGCAAGGCCCAGCAGAAAGTGGTCCAGCAGATGGCGGTGCGGACCCAGTCCGATGTCTCCGTTGACCCGCTGACCGGGGCTGATCTCGGTTCGGGCGCTGCGGTTAGCAAAGGGAAGTCTTGATCGGCTAAGTACGCGGCCGATGGCGTCTGGGCACAGGCGCATACGCTGCGTATCGATGAACTGAAAAGCCGGCCATGGGCCGGCTTTTTCGTTGTCAGGTCAGTGCTGTGCCGGAGCGAACCGGTAATCAGCGACGGCTGAGCAACGGCACCACGGTGCGCGAGCTAGGGCGACCTAGTGTTTCGCTAATGGCCACGCTAAGCGTGTGCTGTGTGAACGGCTTTGCCAGTGTGTGCACAGGGCGGCCTTCTTCGGCCAGTTCTGCGTAGCCGCTGACCAGTAGGATCGGCAGCCCCGGTCTCTCGCCCCTAACGATCTTGGCCAGCTGGGTGCCTGTCATGCCTGGCATCATCTGATCGGTGATCAAGATGTCAAAAGCTTGCTGCTGGCGCAGAACACTCAGCGCTGCCTCGCCACCATCGACACTGGTGACCTGATGGCCCATGTCTTCGAGCAGCGCGGCGGTGTTGGCTAGCACCAGGGGGTCGTCGTCCACGATTAGGATTGTCAGCGCTGGTACGGGGGGCAAGGCGGGCTCGACTTTGTCATCCGAGGCTGTCACGCCCCGCTGATCGGAGACGCCCAAGGGTAACCACAGCTCGATAGTCGTTCCGTTTTCTGGGCTGCTTTCGATTGTCAGAGTCCCGCCCGACTGTTCGACTAGGCCGTGTGCCATCGATAGACCAAGGCCCGTACCCTTGCCCGGCCCCTTGGTGGTGAAGAAGGGTTCCGTGGCGCGTGCGAGCGTTTCCTGGCTCATGCCGATACCGGTGTCACGCACGATCAAGGCGACGTATTCCTGCATGCCTTCCGCTGCCGCGCGCAGCTGCCCCTCGATGCAGATGGTGCCGCCCGTTGGCATGGCATCCCGAGCATTGACCACCAGGTTGATCAGCACCATTTCGAGCTGGTTCGCATCCACGTAAGCCGGCGGCAAGCTGAGGGGGAACCGAGTTTCGATGTTGATATTGGCGTTGACAGAGCGGCGTAGCAGCTCGCGCATGTTCAGCACCAGGTCTTGCAGCACAACCGAACTGGGATTCAGCTCTTGTTTGCGCGCGAATGCCAGCATTCGCTGCACCAGGCTCGCACCGCGCTGTGTCGCCAGCAACGCGTTGTCGATCAGGGGGGCGGTACGCGTCGTGTCTTGCGGCAGCCGCTTGCGAAGCAGCTCGAGATTTCCACCTACTACCGCAAGCAGGTTGTTGAAGTCATGAGCGATCCCCCCGGTGAGCTTACCGATGGCCTCCATCTTCTGCGCCTGACGCAGCGCGGCCTCGGCGTGGCGGCGTTCGGTAATGTTCACCAGGCCACCTATGATGAGGGGGCCTTGGGTTGTCTGTTCGAGCCGGGTGGAGGCCAGGACGTCGATGAACGCACCCGCTCGGGCCACCAGTCGGTACTCGGCGTTGAGGCATTCGCCTGTTTTCAATAACACGGGCCAGTCCTGGCTAAGCATCTGCCGTGCGGAACGCTCGGTCATGAAGTTGATCAGCGGCCGGCCGATGACGTCCTCACGGCGATGGCCCATCAACACCAACCAGGCATCGCTTACCGATTCCAGCCGACCCTGTTCGTCCAGCGAATGCAGCGGCAACGGCGTCTTGCTGTACAGCTCGCGAAATCGCTCTTCACTCTGGCGCAGCGCCGCGGCTTCGCGCTCGCTGAGGCTCGCCATGCGCCTGTCGTACATCGAAGCAGTAAGCCCCAGAAAAAGCACGACGAAGGTCGACCCGGCAACCGCCAGCGCTAGCGTCAGCAGGTCCAGGCCACCACCCGTAAGTGCTGGCGTCGCATCGTCCAGCGGCGTGAAATGTGCACCAGCCATCGCGGAGTAATGCATACCTGCCACGGCGAAGCCCATGGCAACAGCCGAGATGGCCTGCAGCGACAAGCGCCGGCTTCGAGTGGAGAGCCAGAGTGCAACGGTAGCTGCGCCGATGCCGATGCCGAACGAGATGGCCACCCACAGCGGATCATAGGAAAGCTGCGCATGCATCGTCATCGCAGCCATACCCATGTAATGCATTGCGCCGATCCCGAGCCCCATGAACAGGCCGCCAATTCCCAGCGTGGTACGAGTCAGCCCGCGGCTGGCCACAGCCAAAAAGCTTACGGCTGTCACGACGATGGGGACGACCAGCGACCAGAGCGTCAGGGGTATGTCGTATCGAATCTGCATGCCGGGCATGCCGAACGCGAGCATTCCGACAAAGTGCATCGACCAAATGCTGCCGCCCATGCACACAGCCGCTGCGCATAACCAGGCGTGGCGAATCCAGTCTGCCGAGGCACGAGCTCGGCTGGCCAGGTCCAGCGCGGTGAAAGAGCCTGCGATCGCGATCAGGATGGACAGGCTTACCAATGCGACGTTGTAGGTGGTGGTCATCGCAAATCCAATATGACTTAGAGCTGTTTCTTAGGTATTGCACGGGATGACGAGTAAAACCATGCCGCTAGTCTAGCGGTCATTGCCCACCGTTCTACAAGATCACCTCTGGTAGACAGTCCGCAGCGGGTTTTGTGTGATCTGGTGTCGATACTTCGTCGGGCAGGTTTGCTGTTGGCGGCTGATTGTTGCCCTGCGGCGTGCTCAGGCTTCGCTTGAGACGTGCCGCAGACGCGTGTCCAGCTACAAGCGGTACGGATTGGTCAGCGCTGATCAATTTGAGGGTGCAGGGGCAACAATACGCCCACGGCGTCAACGAGAGTCGCGTAGCCGGCGATGTCGTCACCAGTGCACGTACTGGCTAGCCTCTACTGATGGCGATCAGCGCTCGGAGGCTCATTTGGGCGTCGTTAACCTGTTCGGGCGCGACTACTACGACAATCTGCGAATCAACGGCGGCTTCGGTCGTTATTACCAACTCGCGCCGGGGCGGACGGTTTAACGCCGGGAGCAAGCTCACGTTCAAATGAGGTAGTACGAAAATCGAGGCATAAAAAAGCCGGCTTGTGGCCGGCTTTTCTTCAGTGCTTCGGCTTACTTCTGATAAGCCTCGGCAGCTTTGATGATGGCGGCGCGGGCGGCATCGGCGCCTTCCCAGCCTTCGACCTTGACCCACTTGCCCTTCTCAAGATCCTTGTAGTTCTCGAAGAAATGCTTGATCTGCTCGATCAGCAGCGGCGGCAGGTCGGTGTATTCCTTCACGTCCACGTACAGCTGGCTCAGCTTGTCATGCGGGACGGCGATCAGCTTGGCGTCGCCGCCGGCTTCGTCGGTCATGTTCAGCACGCCCACTGGACGGCAGCGGATGACGGAGCCTGGGGCAACTGGGTAGGGCGTCACGACCAGTACGTCTAGCGGGTCGCCATCGTCGGCCAGGGTGTGAGGGATGAAGCCGTAGTTGGCCGGGTAGAACATCGGCGTGGCCATGAAGCGGTCGACGAACAGGCAGTCGGTGTCGTGATCGATTTCGTATTTGATCGGCGCGTGGTTGGCCGGGATTTCGATGGCGACGTAGATGTCGTTTGGCAGGTCTTTGCCGGCCGGGACTTTGCTGTAGCTCATGAACATTGCTCCGTGGTCGGCCGAGGCGGCCTGGGGCGAAAAAAGTGGGCGCGATTATAGGCGCAGTGTCGGGCGTTTTGCCATGCCGGCGGTGGCGAAGATCCCTGGTCCGGCAATGCGCGCATTCGACGGTCACAAAGCAGTGAGGTTCCTGCGTATTGCGGATGGTTGCCTTACCGCTGCTGCAGGCGTGTCAGCGGGTCCTGTCTATAGAAGGCCGTCAGCTGTCGGTAGACATCAGGATAGGCCTCGTGCAGCACGTCCGGCGCGCTGAAAAAATACTCGCTGGTGACGGCGAAAAACTCGGCTGGGTTTTCCGCGGCGTACGGATCGATTGCCGTGTGGGCATGAGGATCGGCGTCCAGCGTGGTATTGAGCGAGTCGTAAGCGTTTTGCATTGCGTGGGCCCAATCCTCGATACGCATGTTGCGGTGCAGCGGGGGCAGGCCGTTGGCGTCGCCATTGAGCATGTCGAGTTTGTGCGCAAGCTCGTGGATCACCAGGTTGTAGCCTTCCCAGGTGCCGCTCTGCTGGACCCCTGGCATGGCCAGAATCACCGGCCCCTGTAACCAGGCTTCGCCGCTGTGCTCGCCATCCCACTCGTGCATCACGCCAGCGGAATCGCGGTGCTTCTGCGGACTATGGAAATCATCGGGGTAGATGACGATTTCATGGAAGCCCTGATACCAGTCCAGATCAGCCAAGTGCAGCAAAGGCAATTCTGCCTGTGCGGCCAGCCGCAGGCGACTTGTAAGGTCTAGCTCGACTCCGGGCAGCGCGGTCAGGCGCTTGGCGTGCAAAAACAGCAGGCTGCGCTCGCGCAAGCGCTCGGTCTCCTCGACGCTTAAACCCTCGAGAATCGGCAGGCTGTCGAGCACGCTTTGCCAGAGCGCCGGTTCGATGGCGAGACGGGCGAGGATGCGCTTGCGGCGCCAGTCGCGGAATGACCACATCAAGGAGTTTCCTGCCGGGAGGGCGTCAACCTTAAGCGGGGCGCACGGCGTCAGCAAGCCGCGTAGGTGCTCCAACTCATCAAGCGCGAACCACGAGGCGTCATGCTGAACGTACTACCCTTCAGATCGGGGCCTATCGGCACTCAATCTAACTTGATGAACGGGACCACCAATGAGCGAATCGGACGTTTCACCCAAACCGACGTTGATCAATCCGCCCGGACTCTACGATCCCGCCCCCAACGGTTATTCCCACGTAGCGCTCGTGCCAGGAGGTACGCGGCTAGCGTTTATCGCAGGGCAGGGAGGTGAAACGGTGGACGGTCGGCTATCCGAAGATTTCCGCGAGCAGGTCCGTCAGGCGATGGCGAACCTCTTGATTGCCATCGGGGCGGCAGGTGGGCAGCCCTCGCAGGTAGCCAAGCTGACGGTGCTCATCGTCGATCACTGTGAGCAACGCTTAGGCATTCTCAGCGATGAACTGGCGCGGGCATTCGGAGCGCAGATGAAGCCGGCCTGCACGCTGATACCGGTTCCTCGCTTGGCGTTGGATGGCATGTTGTTCGAGGTGGATGCCGTGGTGGTATTGCCGGAGGCGTGACCATTCTTGGGCGGGAAGCGCTCTGCTGGAGAGGCTGGCAGCGCTGGCTCGAGCAGGGTGGCCATCCTTCAGAAAGGCAATCAGCCCAGCAGGAAATTGCTGGCTTTTGGTGAGTCGTCTTCGAGGCTGAGCACTTCCGCTTCGTCCTTCAGCGTCACCCCTGAGAGTTGGCGGCGGCAGGCTTCGCGCATCAGGTGGATCAGGCGGTGCGCGGCGAGGTTGTAGCTCAGGCCCTCCAGGCGGATGTTGGAGATGCAGTTGCGATCGGCATCGGTACGGCCGACCTTCGGGGCGTAGGTGAAGTACAAGCCGAGGCTGTCCGGCGAGCTCAAGCCTGGGCGTTCGCCCACGAGCATCACCACCATCTTCGCCTTGAGCCGCTCGCCCACTTCATCGCCAAGCGCGACGCGGCCCTGTTGCACCAGGCTGATGGGGGCGAGGCTCCAGCCATCCTTTTCGATCTGTTCTTCGATGCGCTGAAGCAAGGGTAGGGCGTGGCGCTGGACGGCGAGTGCTGACAGGCCATCGGCAATGACGATCGCCAGGTCGTAGCCCTCGGCGTGTTCAGTGGTGTGGTCTGTCAGCTGTTCGGCGGAAGGCTCGTCCAGCCGTCGTCCCAGGTCCGGGCGCTGGAGGTAAATGTAGCGGTCAGCGGCTGCGGAGCGCAGTTGCAGGGTCCTGAACCCTTTGTCCTGAAGCTGATGGGCCAGTTCTTCGGTGTCGAGGGATAGATGCACGGCGTCGCGTGCCTGGGCATGAGCGAACTGGAAATCCAGCTGGGCACCGGTGGGCAGGCTGGTGCCCGCACGACCCAAAGCGATGCGTGCCGGCGTGAGCTGGCGCAGATGGCTCCAGGGGTTGGTAATGGCGGTGGGCGGGCGCGTGCTCATTGCTGTTGCTCCGTGATGTTCCGGGCGTGCTGAGTGGATAGCGCTATGTGGTTGTGATCGCCAGCAAGCTGGCTCCTACGAGAAGCAGGGCTGTGCAGGACCTGTAGGAGCAAGGGGGACGCCCAGTCCTCGCTGGCGATCCGATGCATGCACCTGGCCGATCCAGCCACCACTGGGCCGCTACGACGAAACGGTGTCATGCCATCCGCTCCAGCGCCTGGCGGAAAGCCGGTGGAAGCTCGCTGCCCATCCGCAGCCGTCCGCCGTCCTGGCGCAGGATGTCCATCTTCGCCAGCCATTCCTCGAACTCTGGCGCTGGCCTGAGCCCCAGGCTCTGGCGCAGATAGAGCGCATCGTGGAACGAAGTGGTCTGGTAGTTGAGCATCACGTCGTCCGAGCCCGGGATGCCCATGATGAAGTTGATGCCGGCGGTGCCAAGCAGGGTCAGCAGCACATCCATGTCGTCCTGATCGGCTTCGGCATGGTTGGTGTAGCAGATGTCGCAGCCCATGGGCACGCCGAGCAGCTTGGCGCAGAAATGATCCTCCAGCCCGGCGCGGATGATCTGCTTGCCGTTGTAGAGATATTCCGGGCCGATGAAGCCGACCACTGTATTGACCAGTAGCGGCTTGAATTTGCGCGCCACGGCGTAGGCGCGGGCCTCACAGGTCTGCTGGTCGACGCCATGGTGCGCGTTGGCCGACAAGGCGCTGCCCTGGCCGGTCTCGAAGTACATCAGGTTATCCCCGACCGTGCCGCGCTTCTGCGACAAACCGGCCTCGTAGCCCTCCTGCAGAACCGCCAGGTTGATGCCGAAGCTGGTGTTGGCTGCCTCGGTGCCGGCAATCGACTGGAAAACCAGGTCCAGCGGCGCGCCACGGTTGATCGCCTCGATGGAGGTGGTGACGTGGGTGAGGATGCAGCCCTGAGTCGGTATGTCGTAACGCTGGATGATGGCGTCGAGCATCTTCAGTAATTCGCAGATGCCGCTGGTGCTGTCGGTCGCTGGGTTGATGCCGATCACCGCGTCACCGTTACCGTAGAGCAGGCCGTCAACGATGCTGGCGGCGATGCCGGCCGCCTCATCGGTGGGGTGGTTGGGTTGCAGGCGGGTGGACATGCGCCCGCGCAGGCCGATGGTGTTGCGAAAGCGGGTGACGACGCGCACTTTCTGCGCGACGAGGATCAGGTCCTGTACGCGCATGATCTTCGACACTGCAGCGACCATCTCGGGTGTCAGGCCAGGCGCGAGCGCCTTGAGCGCAGCCTCGTCGGCGTCATCACCCAGCAGCCAGTTGCGAAAATCGCCCACGGTCAGATGGCTGACCGGGGCGAAGGCGTCGGTGTCGTGGCCGTCGATGATCAGGCGGGTGACTTCATCGGTCTCGTAGGGGATCAACGCCTCTTCGAGAAAGCGCTTGAGCGGGATCTGCGCCAGGCACATCTGTGCGGCGACGCGCTCGGCGTCGCTGCCCGCTGCGACTTCCGCGAGGAAATCACCGGAGCGCGCCGGACTGGCCTTGGCCATTACCTCGCGCAGGCTGTCGAAGCGCCAGTTGGTGCCGCCTACGCTGTGCGTGTATCCCGCCATGCTCGTCCCCCATAGCAAGCTGTGAAAACTACCTGCGTTGACATCCCTGCGTTAAAAGCGGCCTCGGTTGCGAGCCCAGTCGGCAGGCTCATTTCCAACATAGGCTCGTACGCGAACCCGGTCCGCTTCAGTCCGCCCATGATGCGCACGGTTCGGTGGGCTAAAGCCCACCCTACTAACTACTTCAACGCCGCCTCGGCGTTCTCGATCGCTGCGAATTCTTCTTCCGGCGTGCCAGCCACCAGATGATGACGGCTGTAGATCGCGAAGTAGGCGATGAAGACGCCATAGATCACCGCGGCGGCAATGACGACACGCGGGTCGACGAGGAAGCCCGCCACCACCGCGATGCAGGCCAGCACCAGCGCGACGCCGGAAGTCATTACGCCACCGGGCGTCTTGTAGGGGCGATGCAGGTCCGGACGGCGCATCCGCAGGACGATATGCGAGGCCATCATCAGCACGTAGGAGATGGTTGCGCCGAACACCGCGACCAGAATCAGCAGATCGCCCTGGCCGGTGAGCGAGAGCAGGAAGCCGATCACGCCGGGGATAATCAAGGCCATAACCGGCGCCTTGTTCTTGTTAGTCAGCGACAGTTTGCGCGGCAGGTAGCCAGCCCGTGACAACGCGAAAATCTGCCGGGAGTAGGCGTAGATGATCGAGAAGAAGCTGGCGATGAGGCCGGCCAGCCCGACCAGATTGACGAAACCGCTCATCCAGGTGGACGACCCGTAGGCGGTGGTCAGCGCCTCGACCAGCGGATTGCCGGAGTCCACGAGGGTGCTGGAGCCAGCCCCGCCAGGCCCGACCAACAGGATCAGGCCGGCAAAGGCCACCAGAATCAGCATGGCGCCGATGAGGCCGCGCGGCATGTCGCGCTGCGGGTTCTTGGTTTCCTCGGCGGCCAGCGGTACGCCCTCGACCGCAAGGAAGAACCAGATCGCGTAAGGAATGGCGGCCCAGATCCCCACATAGCCATAGGGCAGAAAGCTGCTGGCACCGGCTGCGGTGGTCGGCGCGATGTCGAGCAGTTTATCGACCGAGAAGTGCGGCACCATCGCGACAATGAAGACGCCCAAGGCCAGGGCCGCGACCGCGGTGATGATGAACATCAGCTTCAACGCCTCGCCGACGCCGAAGATATGGATGCCGATAAAGATGATGTAGAAGGCCAGGTAGATCGCCCAGCCGCCAATGCCGAACAGCGATTCGCAGTAAGCGCCAATGAACACGGCGATGGCCGCGGGGGCGATGGCGTACTCGATCAGGATCGCCGTGCCGGTGAGAAAGCCACCCAGCGGGCCGAAGGCGCTTCGGGCGAAACCATAGCCGCCGCCTGCCGTGGGAATCATCGAAGAGAGTTCGGCGAGTGAAAAGCACATGCACAGGTACATGGTCGCCATCAGCAGCGTGGCGATGAACAGTCCGCCCCAGCCGCCCTGAGCGAGGCCGAAGTTCCAGCCGGCGTAGTCACCGGAAATCACGTAGGCGACGCCCAGGCCGACCAGCAGCACCCAACCGGCGGCGCCTTTCTTCAGTTCGCGTTCCTGGAAATAGGTGCTGCCAACTGCTTCGAAATCGATGGCGTGGGAAGGGGGTGTCGCACTGCTGTGTTCGAGAGCCATGGGAATCATCCTTTGATGGGTTCGGGTACGGCAGGATCGTTAAAGCAAGCGCTGTGCCTTTGCGGTTTCTACGGCGTTTGGGGATCTCTTGAGTGAAAAGGCAGCCACGCGTGCACCAGCCCGACGCCTTGCGGCGTGGGCGGGCACTGTTTATGGGCTAGAAGAACCCGAGAGGATTGATGTCGTAGCTGATCAGCAGGTTCTTGGTCTGCTGGTAGCTGTCGAGGATCATCTTGTGGGTCTCGCGACCGACGCCGGACTTCTTGTAGCCACCGAACGCCGCGTGGGCGGGGTAGAGGTGGTAGCAGTTAGTCCATACGCGCCCGGCCTTGATCGCGCGGCCCATGCGATAGGCGCGGTTGATGTCGCGGGTCCAGACGCCAGCACCCAGGCCGTACTCGGTGTCATTGGCGATGGCCAGGGCTTCGGCTTCGTCCTTGAAGGTCGTGACGCCGATGACCGGGCCGAAGATTTCCTCCTGGAACACGCGCATCTTGTTCGTGCCCTTGAGCAGGGTCGGCTGGATGTAATAGCCAGTGGCGAGCGAGCCTTCGAGTTTCTCCACGCCGCCGCCAGTGAGCACTTCGGCGCCTTCCTGCTTGGCGATTTCCAGGTAGGACATGATCTTGTCGAACTGCTGCTGGCTGGCCTGAGCGCCGACCATGGTGTCCGTGTCCAGCGGGTCGCCGCGCTTGATCTGCGCGACCTTCTTCATCACCGCTTCCATGAACGGCCCGTAGATCGACTCCTGCACCAGCGCCCGCGACGGGCAGGTGCAGACTTCGCCCTGGTTGAAGAAGCCCAGTACCAGGCCTTCGGCGGCTTTCTCGATGAACGTCGGCTCGGCCTGCATGATGTCTTCGAAGTAGATGTTCGGGCTCTTGCCTCCCAGCTCAACGGTGCTCGGGATGATGGCCTCAGCGGCGCGCTTCATGATGTGCGAGCCCACCGGGGTGGAGCCGGTGAAGGCGATCTTGGCGATGCGCTTGCTGCTCGCCAGGGCTTCGCCGGCTTCGCGCCCGTAGCCCTGCACCACGTTGAGCACACCCGGCGGCAGTAGGTCGCCGATGACTTCCATGAGCACGGCGATCCCGAGCGGCGTTTGCTCGGCCGGCTTCAACACCACGCAGTTGCCCGCGGCCAGCGCAGGGGCGAGCTTCCAGGCGGCCATGAGGATCGGGAAGTTCCAGGGGATTATCTGCCCGACTACGCCCAGCGGTTCGTGGAAGTGATAGGCCGCGGTGTGCTCATCGATCTCGGCGGCGGTGCCTTCCTGCGCGCGGATGCACCCAGCGAAGTAGCGGAAGTGGTCTGCAGCCAATGGGATGTCGGCGTTCAGGGTTTCACGCACGGCCTTGCCGTTATCCCAGGTTTCGGTGATGGCGAGCATTTCGAGGTTCTGCTCGATACGGTCGGCAATCTTCAACAGGACCAGCGAGCGCGCCTGCGCGCTGGTCTTGCCCCAGGCATCGGCGGCGGCATGCGCGGCATCCAGGGCTTTTTCGATGTCGGCGGCGTCGGAGCGGGGGAATTCGGCGATGGGCTGGCCGTTTACCGGGGACAGGTTGGTGAAGTATTGGCCGTTGACCGGTTCGACGAACTCGCCGTTGATGAAATTGCCGTAACGGGACTTGAAGGAAACGACAGCGCCTTCGCTGCCGGGATGGGCGTAACGCATGGTGAGTCTCCGGGACTTGTAACTGTGTGGGACTGCTGTGATCCAGCGTAGAACAAAGTCCGTTCGTCGGCTGGCGAGGCGACGTGCGGTGTACCGCTGGTCGGGCATTGGCAGCGCCAGTGCTGTGCTAATCTGCGCCGCAGTTTTCGGCGCCGACAGGCGTGGCTGTGCCGCCTGATCCGATTGCCCGGCGCGGCGCTTTTCAGAGGTCATTCATGCATATCCATATTCTCGGCATCTGCGGCACCTTCATGGGTTCGCTGGCAGTGCTGGCCAAGGAACTGGGCCACCGCGTCACTGGCTCCGACGCCAACGTCTACCCCCCGATGAGCACCCAACTCGAAGCCCAGGGCATCGAACTGACGCAGGGCTACGAGCCCAGCCAGCTCGAACCGACGCCGGATCTGGTAGTGATCGGCAATGCACTGTCGCGCGGCAACCCGGCGGTGGAATACGTACTCAACAAGGGCCTGCCCTATGTGTCCGGCCCGCAATGGCTGGCCGATCACGTGCTGCAGGGCCGCTGGGTGCTGGCCGCCGCCGGTACCCACGGCAAGACCACCACCAGCAGCATGCTGGCCTGGGTGCTGGAACACGCCGGCATGAGCCCGGGTTTTCTCATCGGCGGTGTGCCGCAGAACTTCGGCATCTCCGCGCGCTTGGGCGGTACGCCGTTCTTCGTGGTCGAGGCCGACGAATACGACAGTGCCTTCTTCGACAAGCGCAGCAAGTTCGTCCATTACCGTCCGCGCACGGCGATCCTCAACAACCTTGAGTTCGACCACGCGGACATCTTCCCGGACCTCGCCGCCATCGAACGGCAGTTCCACCATCTGGTGCGCACCGTGCCCAGCGAAGGCCTGATCATTCATCCCGAGTCTGAAACGGCGCTCAAACGTGTCATCGGCATGGGATGCTGGACGCCAGTGCAGACCACCGGCGAAGGCGGGCAATGGCAGGCCAACCTGCTCAGCGCCGACGGTTCGCGCTTCGAGGTGATCTTCGAGGGCGCTGTGCAGGGCGTGGTTGACTGGGCGCTGACCGGCCTGCACAACGTCAACAATGCGCTGGCGACGCTGGCGGCGGCTCGGCATGTCGGCGTGCTACCGAAGCAGGGCGCCGAGGCGCTGAGTGAGTTCTTGAGCGTCAAGCGGCGCATGGAAAAGGTCGCTGAGGTCAACGGCGTTACCATCTACGACGACTTCGCCCATCACCCAACTGCCATCGCCACCACGCTCGATGGTTTGCGCAAGCGTGTCGGCGATACGCCGATCATTGCCGTGGTCGAACCGCGCTCCAATTCGATGAAGCTCGGCGCGCACCGCGAGGGCCTGGCCGAATCGGTGGCGCTGGCCGATCAGGCGATCTGGTACGCACCGCCAAATCTCGGCTGGGACCTGGCCGCTACGGTCGCCGGCTCGCCGGTGGGTACGACCGTTTGCGATTCGCTGGAAGCGATCATCGCCAAGGTGAAGGCCGATGCCACGCCGGGTACTCAGGTGGTGGTTATGAGCAACGGTGGTTTTGGTGGGTTGCACAAGAAATTGGCCGAGGCGTTGGCGTAAATCAGCTTTGGTGGGCTGAAGCGGAGCGCCGCCCGGCCCACCCTACTTCGGTGACCATCCTCGCCCGTAGGGTGGGCTTCAGCCCACCAAAAACGACAAAGCAATAACAAGGAAACAGATAATGAGCGGCCCCGAACGCATCACCCTGGCCATGACCGGAGCATCCGGCGCGCAGTACGGCCTGCGCCTGCTCGACTGCCTGATCCAGGAAGACCGCGAGGTTCATTTTCTGATTTCCAAGGCGGCGCAACTGGTGATGGCAACCGAGACCGATGTCGTGCTGCCGGCCAAACCACAGGCCATGCAGGCGTTTCTCTCTGAATACACGGGCGCCGCGGCCGGGCAAATCCGTGTGTTCGCCAAAGAAGACTGGATGGCACCACCGGCATCCGGTTCAGGCGCACCGACTGCCATGGTGGTGGTGCCGTGCTCGACCGGCACCCTATCGGCAATCGCCACGGGCGCCTGCAACAACCTGATCGAGCGCGCTGCGGACGTGGCGCTCAAGGAGCGTCGTCAGCTGATTCTGGTGCCTCGCGAAGCACCGTATTCGAGCATTCATCTGGAGAACATGCTCAAACTGTCCAACCTCGGCGCCACCATCCTCCCGGCGTCTCCGGGCTTCTATCATCAGCCGCAGACCATCGACGATCTGGTGGATTTCGTGGTCGCGCGCGTCCTTAATCTGCTCAACATTCCACAGGACATGCTGCCGCGCTGGGGCGAGCACCATATCGTCAGCGACGATTAAGCACGGCCGCACCTGCGTTCGCCCAACCCATGAGGAAGCGCCGATGAAACGATCGACTATCCGGCTCGGCTCAACGCTGGCGCTCGTCCTACTGCTCTCCGGTTGCGCCACGGTGCGCACCCTCGATGCTGCCAAGCCCGGCGCGCCCGTCGTCTACTCAGGCACTCGCCTGGACTGGTACAGCCTCAACGGCGGATGCTGTCCGTTGGACCGTTTCGGTGCCGAGCCACCCAGGCATGCAGCCATTGACCTGCCGGCCAGCGCGTTGCTCGACACTCTGCTGTTGCCCTTCGCTCTGGCTGCGGTGCTCGGCATCGGGCTTGGTGTCAGCGGCGGCCTCTGAAGTGCCAGAGGTGGCAGTTAGGTTGGCTATTACTGATCTGAGTCCAGCGCGGCTGTTCTGAAGGAGGCATAGTCACCGGTAGCCAAAACGTGTGCGCTTGGTTGGCGATACAAGGAGAGCAGGGTGAAAGAGAAAGCCGGATTTCATGTCAGCTATTGGATGTTCGCCGTCCTGGCGTTTCTCGGCATCCAGTACCTGCTGACGGCACAGCAGGAAGTGGCGACGATCCCTTACAGCGAGTTCGAACAGCACCTCAAAGACGGACGCATCGATGAGCTGGCGATCACCGAGCGGCGTATCGAAGGGTCGTTCAAGGAACCCTTGCCCAGCGGCCAGCGACGCTTCGTCAGCAATCGCGTCGAACCGCAGCTGGCCGAGCACCTACAGCGATATCCGGTGCGCTACACCGGCAAGGTGGAAAGCACGCTGGTGCGGGACCTGCTGTCGTGGATCGTCCCGGCCGTGTTGTTCTTCGGCATCTGGCTGTTCCTCATCCGTCGCCTCGGCAGCGGCCTGGGTGGCGGCGGCATGATGCAGATCGGCAAGAGCAAGGCGCGGGTTTACGTCGAGACCGACATGAAAGTGAGCTTCGCCGACGTGGCCGGCGTCGACGAGGCCAAGGACGAGCTGAAGGAAATCATCGAATTCCTGCGTGATCCGAAAACCTACGGCCGCCTCGGCGGACGCATGCCCAAGGGCGTACTGCTGGTCGGCCCGCCTGGCACCGGCAAGACGCTGCTGGCGCGAGCCGTGGCCGGTGAGGCAAGGGTGCCGTTCTACTCCATTTCTGGCTCAGAGTTCGTCGAGATGTTCGTCGGGGTGGGCGCGGCGCGGGTACGTGACCTGTTTGAACAGGCGAGGGCCCAGGCGCCGGCAATCATCTTCATCGATGAGCTGGACGCCCTTGGCCGCGCTCGTGGCGCCGGACCAATGTCCGGCGGGCACGACGAGAAGGAGCAGACGCTCAACCAGTTGCTGGTGGAGATGGACGGTTTCGATACGTCCAGTGGGTTGGTCTTGCTGGCGGCCACCAACCGGCCGGAAATCCTCGACCCGGCATTGCTACGTGCCGGCCGGTTCGACCGTCAGGTGCTGGTGGATCGGCCGGACAAGGTCGGGCGGGTGCAAATTCTCGAGGTGCACTTGAAAAAGGCGCGGCTGGACACCGATGTCGATCCCCAGGCCATCGCCGCGCTGACGCCAGGATTCACCGGCGCCGACCTGGCCAATCTGGTCAACGAGGCGACGCTGCTGGCGACTCGGCGCAATGCCGAGGCGGTGGCCATGACAGATTTCACCGCCGCCATTGAGCGCATCGTCGCCGGTCTGGAGAAGCGCAACCGTTTGCTCAACCCGCGCGAGCGCGAAATTGTCGCGTATCACGAGATGGGCCACGCACTCGTCGCCATGGCACTGCCGGGTGTCGATCCGGTGCACAAGGTCTCGATCATCCCGCGCGGCATGGGCGCGCTGGGCTATACCATCCAGCGGCCCATCGAGGACCGCTTCCTGATGACCCGCGAGGAGCTCGAAAACAAGATGGCCGTGCTGCTCGGCGGGCGCGCAGCGGAGTGGCTGGTGTTCGCCCACCTGTCCACCGGTGCGGCGGACGACCTGGCCAAGGTCACCGATATTGCCCGGGCCATGGTCACCCGCTACGGCATGTCCCGGCGGCTCGGGCACATGGTGTTGGAGCGCGAGCCCAATTCTTTCCTCGGCAACGAAGCGATGCTCGGCCTCAAGCCGCAGCATGATTACGCGGAAAGTACCGCCACGGCCATCGACGAGGAAGTACAGGAACTGGTGCAGGCATCCTTCCAACGCAGCCTGACGCTGCTCGAAGCGCGCCGAGAGCTGCTGGAGCGCAGTGCTCAGCGACTGCTGCAGCAGGAAACCCTGGACGGGGAGGCGTTGCTTGAATTGAGTGCCGCCACAGTGGTTGCTCCGGCGTAACCTGTGTGCCGGCTACCCGGTATGCGGGTGAGCCGAAGGCCGTTGCTCATGCTGCGCCAGCGCCCATTGGACATGCTCGCGCACCAGCTCAGAGGGGTCGTCGCGGCGCGCCTGCAGGGCTTCGAGCACCGGAATGCTCGACGGCGCGTTGCCCAGCCCCACGGCGAGATTGCGCAGCCAGCTCTGATAGCCGGTGCGGCGCAGGGGCGAACCCTCGGTGCGGCTGAGAAACTCTTCTTCGGTCCAGCGGAACAGTGACGCCAAGTCGGCATTGTCGAGGCTGTGGCGGGGCTGGAAGTCGGTCTGCTGGGTCGGCTTGGCGAAGCGATTCCAGGGGCAGACGATCTGGCAGTCATCGCAGCCGAACACGCGGTTACCGATCTTCGACCGTAGCTCGACGGGGATCGGACCTTTCAGCTCGATGGTCAGGTAGGAAATGCATTTGCGCGCATCCAGCACCCGTTCGCCGACGAACGCATCCGTTGGGCAAACGTCCAGACAAGCATGGCAACTGCCGCAGTGGTCGCGATCGGTTGGCTCGTCGACGGGGAGGGCGATGTCGACAAACAACTCGCCGAGAAAGAACCAACTGCCCGCCTTGCGGTTGAGAACCAGGGTGTTCTTGCCGATCCAGCCGAGGCCGGCCTGCTGCGCCACCGCCTTTTCCAACACTGGCGCGCTGTCGACGAAGGCGCGAAAGCCGAACGGGCCGATCACGTGCTGGATGCGCTCGGCCAGCTGTTGCAGGCGTTTGCGGATCAGTTTGTGATAGTCCCGGCCTAGCGCGTAGCGCGACACATAGGCTTTTTCGGGCTGCGCCAGTTGCTCGGTCATGCGGGTGTCGCCGGGCAGGTAGTCCATGCGCAACGAGATCACCCTTAACGTGCCTGGCACCAGTTGCTCCGGGTGGGAACGTTTGCTGCCATGGGCAGCCATATAGTCCATCTCGCCCTGATAGCCGGCCGCTAGCCAGCGCTCGAGGTGCGCTTCATGCTCTCCGAGATCGACGCCAGTAATGCCGACCTGCTGAAAGCCGAGCTCGCGGCCCCACTCCTTGATGGAGTCGGCAAGAGCGGCTGGGTCGAGGGTGGTGCTGGACATGGCGTAGAGTCGTCGGCGTTGCGGCAATGTAAGGGCGGGCTGCGGTTTTGGCCTGGCGAACCGGCAGCTGTTAAACCCGCCGCGCGGCTCGCTCTCGGGCGGCAATCTTTTCTATCAATCCGCCGCCGACTCGCCACGGGCGGCCGGGCAGGCGCATGCGTATAATTCTGCCAGATATTCGCACGGGTGATTCATGTCCCAGACCACCGATACACTTCCCAGTCGTCTCTACTCTGCCGCTCAGGTACGTGAGCTCGACGCCCGGCTGATCGCGGCGGGGACGCCTGGTTTCGACCTTATGCTGCGTGCCGCCCATGCCGCCTGGCGCGCATTGCGCCGACGTTGGCCGGACGTTGAGGAAATCACCGTGTTGGCCGGGCGCGGTAACAACGCCGGGGATGGGTATCTGATCGCAGCGCTGGCGCAGCGTGCCGGTCGTCAGGTTCGGGTCATTGCAGTCGGCGATCCTCTGCAATTACAGGGCGATGCCGCACAGGCCTTTGCTGAAGCCCGGGCAGCCGGTGTCAGCGTGACGCCTTGGACGTCCGATGCCGATCTGCGCGGTGTGCTGGTCGATGCGCTGCTAGGCACTGGAATCACCGGAGAGGTTCGCGAACCCTACGCGAGCGTCATTCGCGCAATGAACGACAGCGCGCTGCCGATCCTTGCGGTCGACCTACCGTCGGGGCTGTGTGCCGACACGGGGCATCTGCTCGGGGAGGTTGTGCGGGCCGAGCTGACTGTGACCTTTATCGGCCTCAAACTCGGTCTATTTACTGGCCAGGGTCCGGATCGAATCGGAACGCTGATATTCGATGATCTGCAGGCCGATGCGCAGGTCATCGACCAGATCGAGCTGTCCGCCTTGCGCTTGTGCGAGGCGAACTTGCCGACCCTCGCACCCCGGTCGCCAACTGCTCATAAAGGAAGCTTTGGTCAGGTGCTGGTCATCGGCGGCGATCTCGGTACCGGCGGCGCCGCGTTGCTCAGTGCCGAAGCTGCACTGCGCTGTGGTGCCGGCATGGTGACCCTGGCGACACGCCCGGAACATGTCACCGCCTCGCTGGTGCGGCGCCCGGAAATCATGTGCAGCGGCGTCGAGTCGACTTATGCATTGACGGCACTGGCCCAGCGGGCCGATGTTCTGGTGATCGGGCCAGGTCTGGGGCAGACCCCGTGGGGGCGCAGCTTGCTGTCGCTGGCACCGCAATGTCACGTTCCGCAGGTGTGGGACGCCGATGCGTTGAATCTGCTAGCAGCCGGCGCGGTGGACCTTCCTAGCGATTGCTTACTCACACCGCATCCCGGTGAGGCCGCACGATTGTTGGAAATCTCCGTGGCCGAGGTGCAGGCCGATCGGCCAGCCGCCGCGCGCGCTCTTGCTGCGCGCTTCGGTTGTGCCGTACTGCTCAAGGGCGTTGGAACCCTGATCGCCGACCGCGACGGCCGGCTTGCACTGTGTGATCGCGGGCATCCAGCTATGGCCAGCGCGGGGCTCGGCGATGTGTTGGCGGGAGTAGCTGGTGCATTGCTGGCGCAGGGGCTGGCGCCTTTCGAGGCGGCCTGTCTTGCTGTCTGGCTGCATGCGGTGGCGGGTGAGCGTCTTGGTGCCGCAGGCCGAGGGCTGGTTGCCGCCGATCTGATCCCGATGGTCCGCCAGTTACTCGAGGAGCATTCGCCATGTCTGACGTAACGCTGTTTGCTGCCGACGAAGATGCCATGCTGTTGCTGGGCGCGCGCATCGCTCAGGCAACCGGCGGTCGGGGCGTGATTTATCTGCACGGCGACCTCGGCGCTGGTAAGACCACACTGTCGCGCGGGTTGATTCGTGGGCTTGGGCATGAGGGCAAGGTCAAGAGCCCGACCTTTACGCTGGTCGAACCCTATGAAACCCCGGCTGCACGAGTGTTCCATTTCGACCTTTATCGTCTTGTCGACCCGGAAGAACTGGAATTTCTGGGCATTCGCGACTATTTCGAAGGGGACGCTCTGTGCCTGGTAGAGTGGCCGGAACGTGGCGCCGGCATTTTGCCAAAGGCTGACCTGGACATTACCATTACGCCGCACGGGGCCGGTCGTATGCTGCGCCTGACGCCACGAGGCGAGCGCGGTGAAGGCTGGTGTTCCATCCTGACCGTTGGCAATCAATGAACATCATGGGGTTGGGTATGCGCATGCGCGCGCTGGTTAGTGGTTTGGCATTGATGCTCGCGGCCATGCAGGTCCTGGCGGCTTCCGACGTCCAGAGCGTCCGTCTGTGGCGAGCGCCTGACAACACGCGGTTGGTCTTTGACCTGTCCGGTCCGGTCCAGCATAAGGTGTTCACTCTGACGGCTCCGGATCGCATCGTCATCGACGTCGATGGCGCCAATCTGGCCAAGCCATTCGATCAACTGCCGCTGCAGAACACGCCCATTTCTGGATTGCGCGCAGCGAAATACGACGCCGACACCTTGCGGGTGGTAATCGACCTGAGCGCCGAGGTTTCGCCAAAGAGCTTTACGCTCACGCCGAACCAGCAATACGGCCATCGTTTGGTTGTCGACCTGTTCGACAATGCCGCCGATGCGGCAGCGGCATCCACTGCCAACGTTCCGGCGACCGCCACGCCGAGTACCCCGACTGCACCCGTTTCGCCGACCCTGTCGGCGATCAAGTTGCCTCCACTGCCAAGCAGCAAGCGCGATATCGTCGTGGCGATCGACGCAGGGCATGGCGGAGAAGATCCGGGCGCTATCGGTCCGGGCAAGATATACGAAAAAACCGTCGTGCTGGCTCTTGCCAAGGAGCTGCAGCGCCAGATCAACGCCGACAAGGGCTTTCGCGCCGAGTTGGTGCGCACCGGTGATTACTTTATCCCCTTGCGTAAACGCACCGAGATTGCCCGCAAGAAGGGCGCGGACCTGTTCGTCTCCATTCATGCCGATGCGGCGCCGCGGTCGTCAGCCTATGGTGCTTCGGTGTTTGCATTGTCGGATCGCGGCGCGACATCGGAAACTGCGCGTTGGCTGGCCGACAGCGAAAACCGGTCTGACCTGATTGGCGGCGCCGGCAATGTGAGCCTCGGCGACAAGGACCAGATGCTAGCCGGCGTGTTGCTGGACCTGTCGATGACTGCCTCGTTGTCTTCCAGTCTCAACGTCGGACAAAAGGTGCTGAGCAACATGGGCCGAATCACGCCTCTGCACAAACGCCGCGTTGAGCAGGCCGGGTTCATGGTGCTGAAATCACCCGACATCCCTTCGATCTTGGTGGAGACCGGATTCATTTCCAATCCATCCGAGGCGCGCAAACTACAGACTGCGGCCCATCAGCAGGCGCTCGCGCGTTCCATCCATAGTGGGGTGCGACAGTTCTTCCATGAAAATCCCCCGCCCGGCACCTACGTTGCCTGGATGCGCGACTCCGGCAAGATTGCCAGCGTGGCTCGCGAGCATGTCGTCCGTTCTGGCGAAAGCCTGGCGCTGCTTGCCGAGCGCTATCAGATCAGTCTGCCTGCGTTGCGCAGCGCCAATAGTCTGAAAAGCGACGTGATCAAAGTTGGCCAAACGCTGAACATTCCCGCTACCACGCTGGCCTCGCAGCCATGATCGAGGCAGCGCGCATCCAGCTGCTGAGTCCGCGGCTGGCGAACCAGATTGCTGCGGGTGAAGTGGTCGAGCGGCCAGCTTCGGTGATCAAGGAGCTGCTGGAAAACAGCCTCGACTCCGGTGCCACCCGTATTGAAGTGGACGTTGAACAAGGCGGGATAAAGCTGCTGCGGGTGCGCGATGATGGTTGTGGTATTCCAGCCGATGACTTGCCGCTGGCCCTGGCTCGGCATGCGACCAGCAAGATCCGTGACCTGGAAGACCTTGAACGTGTCATGAGCCTGGGTTTTCGGGGCGAGGCGCTGGCGTCGATCAGTTCGGTCTCCCGATTAACGCTGACTTCGCGTACGGCTGATGCTGCCGAGGCCTGGCAGGTCGAGACCGAAGGTCGGGACATGGAGGCGCGCGTTCAGCCGGCTGCCCATCCGGTCGGAACCTCGGTCGAGGTGCGCGACCTGTTCTTCAACACGCCTGCACGTCGTAAGTTCTTGCGCACTGAAAAGACTGAGTTCGACCACTTGCAGGAAGTGATCAAGCGGCTGGCACTGGCCCGGTTCGATGTCGCCTTCCATCTTCGCCACAACGGGAAGGTGGTGCTTGCGCTGCATCCGGCCAGTGATCCTGCGTCTCGGGGGCGCCGCGTCGCGTCGGTGTGCGGCCCCGCCTTTCTGGAACAGGCGTTGCCGGTCAAGATTGAGCGCACCGGTCTGCATCTTTGGGGCTGGGTCGGTTTGCCGACGTTTTCCCGTAGCCAGGCGGATCTGCAATATTTCTATGTGAATGGACGCATGGTGCGCGACAAACTGGTCGCCCATGCAGTGCGGCAAGCTTACCGCGACGTGTTGTTCAATGGTCGGCACCCGACCTTCGTGTTGTTCCTCGATGTGGACCCAGCAGTGGTGGACGTCAATGTCCATCCGACCAAGCATGAGGTTCGCTTTCGCGACAATCGCATGGTGCATGATTTCCTCTACGGCACCTTGCACCGCGCGCTCGGCGATGTCCGTCCTGAGGATCAGCTGGCTGCGCCAGCCAGCGTGGCGCCGGTAACCACGGTCTCTGGTCGTGATGCTGGAGAATTCGCCGGACAGAACGAAATGAGCCTCGCTGCCAGCGCGCTGGATCAGCCAGCGGCAGCACAGCCTGCCTGGCGCGGTGCCGGCGCTGGCTATCAGGCGCCTCGGCCGATGCCGACTGGCAGCGTTGCAGAAGCGCAGGGTGCCTACCGTGAGTTCTTCTCGCCATTGGCAGACGTGACTGCTGCGGCCTTGCCGGAAAGCCGGGATGACGTGCCGCCGCTTGGCTACGCACTGGCTCAGCTCAAGGGTATCTACATTCTCGCCGAAAATGCCCAAGGTCTGGTCCTGGTGGACATGCACGCCGCCCACGAGCGGATCATGTACGAGCGGCTGAAAACGGCAATGGCCAGCGAAGGTCTGCGTGGTCAACCGTTACTGGTACCGGAATCGATCGCCGTCAGTCAGCGTGAAGCAGATTGTGCCGAAGAACATGCACAGTGGTTCCAAAGGCTTGGTTTTGAGTTGCAGCGGCTGGGTCCTGAAAGTCTGGCGATCCGCCAGGTTCCCTCCCTGCTCAAGCAGGCCGAAGCGACCCGGTTGGTGCAGGACGTGTTGGCCGACCTGCTTGAATACGGCACTAGCGACCGAATTCAGGCGCACCTCAACGAGCTGCTTGGCACTATGGCATGCCACGGTGCGGTGCGTGCAAACCGACGCCTTACCGTGCCGGAGATGAACGGCCTATTGCGTGACATGGAGCAGACCGAGCGCAGTGGCCAGTGCAATCACGGTCGCCCTACCTGGACCCAGCTGGGCATGGCCGACCTGGATAAGCTCTTCCTCCGAGGGCGATAGTTGGTCTGCCCGGCTCGCCGGGGCCAGCCGTCGCCCGCGATACCTTTGTATGAGCATTCAATGTCCCGACTACCTCCTGCGATCTTTCTCATGGGTCCGACCGCTGCCGGCAAGACGGACCTGGCAATCGAGCTTGCTCGGACCTTGCCATGTGACCTGATCAGTGTCGATTCCGCCTTGGTTTACCGTGACATGGACATCGGCACTGCCAAGCCTTCACCCGAACTGTTGGATGCCTTCCCGCATCGTTTAATCGATATCAGAGACCCTGTGCAGAGTTACTCGGCTGCTGAGTTTCTGGCTGACGCCCTGGTGGCCATGGCGCAGAGCACCGAAGCAGGACGCGTTCCGCTACTCGTGGGCGGCACCATGCTTTACTTCAAGGCATTGCTCGAAGGGCTTGCGGATATGCCCGCCGCTGATGCTGAGGTGCGTGCGGCGCTCGAAGCACAAGTGCAGGCGGAAGGCGCGGCGGCGCTGCATCGCGAGCTCAGCGAAGTCGATCCTGTATCAGCCGCTCGGATCCACCCGAACGATCCGCAGCGTCTGATCAGGGCGCTTGAGGTCTATCGGGTCAGTGGTATAAGCATGACCGAGCATCGCTCCCGGCAAACCGCTCAAAAAGCCGGAGCCGGCACGCCAGACGGCTGCGTCTTGCCTTATACTGTTGCGCAGTTATCCATAGCGCCTGCGCAGCGGCAGGTCTTGCACCAGCGTATCGAGCGGCGTTTCGTTCAGATGGTTGAACAGGGCTTTGTCGCAGAGGTCGAATCTCTTCGCAGGCGCCCAGATCTGCATGCCGAGCTGCCGTCCATGCGGGCGGTTGGCTATCGTCAGGTTTGGCGCTATTTGGACGGTGAGTACTCTGCGCAGGAAATGGTTGAGCGTGGTGTGATCGCTACCCGGCAACTGGCCAAGCGTCAGCTCACTTGGTTGAGGGGATGGGAGGGGGCTCACTGGCTGGAAAGTTCGGCCTGTGACAATCTGCCGCGAGCATTGAAATACTTGGATAGGCTCGCCATATTGAGCTGACACTGCTATTTGACCGGCTATTCTCAATCATCGATCGGCCGTGTTCGATTTCGAATAATTAATGAAAAGATCCTCTAAGGAGTGCGGCACATGTCAAAAGGGCATTCGCTACAAGACCCTTACCTGAACACCCTGCGTAAGGAGCGCGTTCCGGTTTCGATCTACTTGGTCAACGGTATCAAGCTTCAGGGCCAGATCGAGTCATTCGATCAATTCGTCATTTTGTTGAAGAACACGGTTAGTCAGATGGTGTACAAGCATGCCATCTCGACTGTCGTTCCTGGCCGTCCGGTGCGCCTGCCTGCTGCTGGCGACGCTGAACAGTCTGAGTCGGGTAACGAATAAAGGGAGCTTTCATTGTTCTTCGAACGTCCCGGTGGTGGTGAGCGGGCTATCCTGGTTCATCTGGATGCTCAGGATCCAGCGGCGCGTGAAGACCCCCAAGAGTTTCGTGAGCTGGCGCGGTCAGCTGGCGCCGAAACAGTTGGCTTCGTCAATGTTGCCAGGCATCAACCTTCCGCCAAGTTTCTGATCGGCAGCGGCAAAGTCGAAGAGCTGCATGACCTTGTCAAGGACGGCGAGGTCGAGCTGGTCATTTTCAACCACACCCTGACGCCCAGCCAAGAGCGCAACCTCGAGCGAGCGCTCGAATGTCGTGTGCTTGATCGGACCGGACTGATTCTGGATATCTTTGCTCAGCGCGCGCGTACGCACGAAGGCAAGCTGCAGGTTGAGCTGGCTCAGCTGGATCACATGAGCACGCGGCTGGTGCGGGGCTGGACTCACCTTGAGCGGCAGAAGGGTGGTATAGGCTTGCGCGGCCCGGGCGAGACACAGCTTGAAACTGACAGGCGCTTGCTGCGTGTGCGTATTCGCCAGATCAAGCAGCGGCTGGAAAAGGTTCGTAGTCAGCGTGAGCAGGCTCGCCGGGGCCGCCGACGTGCTGATATTCCGCTTATATCCCTGGTGGGCTATACCAACGCTGGTAAGTCCACCCTTTTCAATGCTTTGACCGAATCCGAGGTTTACGCCGCTAACCAGCTTTTCGCTACGCTGGATCCAACCCTGCGTCGTCTGGATCTGGATGACCTTGGACCTGTGGTGATTGCTGATACGGTGGGCTTCATCCGTCATTTGCCGCACAAGTTGGTCGAATCGTTCCGGGCCACACTGGAAGAGTCGAGCAATGCTGATCTGCTGCTACATGTCATCGATGCTCACGAGCCCGAGCGCGATCAGCAGATCGAACAGGTGCTGGCGGTGTTGACCGAGATTGGCGCGCACGAGCTGCCGATATTGGAGGTCTACAACAAGGTGGATCTGCTCGAAGGCATCGAGCCCCAGATCCAGCGCAATGCTGATGGCGTACCGCAGCGGGTCTGGGTCTCGGCACAGCAAGGGTTGGGCTTGGATCTGTTGAAGCAGGCCATTGCCGAACTGCTCGGTAACGATCTCTTCGTTGGGACGCTTCGGTTGCCGCAGCAGCTTGGTCGCATGCGTGCGCAGTTGTTCGATCTAGGGGCGGTGCAGTCCGAGGTCCATGATGACGACGGTGTCAGTCTGCTTGACGTGCGTTTGCAGCGTGTCGAACTGCATCGTCTTATCAGTCGCGCGGGCCTTGAGGCGGAGCAGTTTTTCGAGCAACACACTTTGCAATAAAGCTCGGGGGGCTTTTAAGCCGTTCGTTCCGGGCTTTCGGTAGCATTGGTGGACGCGCCGCTGGCGCGTCTTTAGCTTTATTTGAATGGAGAGCGCTATGGCTTGGAATGAGCCGGGTGGCAACTCGAACAACCAGGATCCCTGGGGTAGCGGTGGCGGCGGTGGTCGTCGCGGCGGTGGCGGTGGCGATCAGAAAGGTCCACCGGACCTGGATGAGGCTTTCCGTAAATTGCAGGACAGCCTCAATGGCATGTTCGGCGGCAAGAAGCGCAGTGGCGGATCATCGGGTGGCGGTGCTGGTCGCCGTGGCGGGTTCGCGCTGGTCTGGATTGGTCTGGTCGTGTTGCTGGCCGTCTGGCTGTTCAATGCTATCTATATCGTGGACGAGCAAGAGCAGGCCGTGGTTTTGCGCTTCGGCAAGTATCACGAGACCGTGGGGCCGGGTCTGAACATCTATTTCCCGCCGTTTGATAAGAAGTTCCAGGCAAACGTCACACGGGAACGCTCCTACAGCAAGCAAGGGCAGATGCTTACCGAGGACGAGAACATCATTGAAGTGCCTCTGACCGTGCAATACAAAGTCAGTGACCTTCAAGCATTTGTCCTGAATGTCGAAGATCCGGAAGCGTCCCTGCAGCATGCGACTGACAGTGCTGTACGTCACGTAGTCGGCTCGACGGCGATGGACCAGGTCCTGACCGAAGGGCGTGAGGCGATGGCGGCTGAGGTTAAGGAGCGCCTGCAGCGGTTTCTTGACAACTACGGTACGGGCATCATCGTGACTCAGGTGAACCTGCAAAGCGCAGCGGCGCCGCGTGAGGTGCAGGAAGCGTTTGATGACGTTATCCGTGCCCGAGAAGATGAGCAGCGCGAGAAGAATCAGGCCGAGTCTTACGCCAACGGTGTGATCCCTGAGGCGCGCGGTCAGGCTCAGCGCATGCTGGAGGAAGCCAGTGGTTATCGTGACGCGGTGATCTCACGCGCCCAGGGTGAGGCGGATCGCTTCTCCAAGCTGGTGGCCGAGTATCGAAAGGCGCCAGATGTGACGCGTGAGCGCCTGTATCTGGAAACCATGCAAGAGCTCATGAGCAATACCAGCAAGGTGCTCGTGACTGGCGAACAGGGTCAAAACAACCTGCTCTATCTGCCGCTGGACAAGATGATCAATAGTCGCGGCGCTGCTTCTGGACAGTCCCCTGCGGCGTCTGCGTCAGGCGCTTCGACGCAGACAACGAGGCTGCCTCCGGAGCTGGATCCGCGTGAAGTGCGTACAAGGGAGGTCCGCTAATGAGCAATAAATCCCTGACCGCACTCATTGTGGGTGTGGTGCTGGCGATCGTGGCGTGGAACAGCTTTTACATCGTGTCCCAGACAGAGCGAGCGGTATTGCTGCGATTCGGTCGTATCGTTGAACCCGACGTAAAGCCGGGCATGCACCTGAAAATCCCTTACGTCAACAGTGTGCGCAAGTTCGATGCGCGTTTGATGACGCTGGATACGACGACGTCGCGCTTCCTGACGCTGGAGAAGAAAGCGTTGATGGTTGACTCCTACGCCAAATGGCGTGTTGACGATGCTGAGCGCTTTTATACGGCGACTTCAGGCATGAAGCAGATTGCAGATGAGCGACTCGCGCGCCGTCTCGAAGCTGCGCTGCGAGATCAGTTCGGTAAGCGGACGTTGCACGAGTCTGTTTCCGGTCAGCGCGACGAGCTGATGAGTCTGGTGACCAATAGTCTGAATCGTGCTGCGCAGCAGGAACTCGGGATTGAGGTGGTGGATGTCCGAGTCAAGGGCATTGACCTCCCGCGCGAAGTGAACCGTAGCGTGTTCGAGCGAATGAGCTCTGAGCGCGAACGTGAAGCACGGGAGCATCGCGCTAAAGGTAAGGAGCTGGCTGAAGGCATTCGTGCCGATGCTGACCGGCAGCGTCGAGTGCTATTGGCTGAGGCGTTCCGTGAGGCCGAAGAGTTGCGCGGTGACGGCGATGCGCAGGCGGCGGCCATCTATGCTGCGGCGTATGGGCAGGATCGGGAGTTCTATTCCTTCCATCGCAGCCTCCAAGCCTACCGAGAGAGCTTCGCCAACAAGGAAGATGTTCTGGTGCTAGATCCCAATAGCGATTTCTTCCGTTATCTGGAATCCGCAACAGCGCAGTGACTGCTGAAGGGTTGTCCGGCGGGCTGAGTGCAGTCCGCCGGGTGACCCGTTGGCGAAACGTTGTTATGATCCGCGAGCCGGGAAAGCCCGGCTTTTTTGCGTCTGCGCCCCGGAGGCAGCAGGCTGATCCGGGCATGGCCAGCCATGCCGATCCCCTTGGCGGGGCGTGGCGCTGTCGCCATGGTTCCAACACAATCGCACGCGACCGATGGGCGGCTCAGGCTGTCGCCCCGGCGTTCGTCTGCTTGACTAGGCTTGCCGTATCGAGAGGTGATTGGCGAAATGGCAACGATAGACCGCTGGCTTCTGCCAGATGGCATTGAAGAGGTGCTGCCGCCCGAAGCGGCGCGTATCGAAACTGCACGGCGTCGTGTGCTGGATCTTTTCCAGTGCTGGGGCTACGAGTTGGTTATTACCCCTCATGTGGAGTTTCTCGAGTCGCTCCTGATTGGCGCGGGGCAGGACCTTGATCTTAAGACCTTTAAGGTTGTCGATCCGTTGTCAGGTCGGCAGATGGGCTTGCGAGCGGACATCACGCCGCAAGTGGCGCGGGTGGATGCTCATACGTTGCGCCGCGAAGGGCCCAGCCGCCTGTGCTATGCCGGCAGCGTCCTGCATGCCAAGCCACAGGCCCTCGCCACGTCGCGAAGCCCGATTCAGCTGGGCGCCGAACTATATGGGGACAGCAGCACGTCCAGCGATCTTGAAGTGATCAGCTTGATGCTGGAAACCCTCATTCTCGCCGATGTGCCGGACCTACACATGGATCTCGGTCATGTGGGGATCTATCGCGGATTGGCGCGCGCCGCCGGTCTCTCTGGAGACGCAGAGCAGCGCCTCTTCGATGCCTTGCAGCGTAAGGCGATGGACGAGATCGCAGCGCTGACCGCCGACGTCGAGCCCGCCTTGGCGAGCATGTTGCGCGCATTAGCGCGGCTCTGTGGTGGTCGCGAGACGCTTGACGCTGCTCGCGAGGTGCTTGCCGGTGCGCCTGCTCCGGTTCTTCAATCGCTCGATGGTTTGGCGCATATCGCCGAACAGTTGGCGATGCGGTATCCCGAGCTGCCGTTGTATTTCGATCTTGGTGAGCTGCGCGGCTATCACTACCACACTGGTGTCGTCTTCGCGGTATTCGTCCCGGGCGTCGGCCAGTCGATCGCTCAGGGTGGGCGTTATGACGACATTGGTGCTGATTTTGGGCGGGCGCGTCCGGCGACCGGCTTTTCGACGGACCTAAAGACGCTGGTCAGGCTGGGCAATGCCGAGCTCGTTGGCCCATCGGCCGGTGTCTGGGCGCCATACAGCACCGATCCGGCTTTATGGCAGGCAATCCGTCGGCTGCGTGAGCAGGGTGAGCGGGTAGTGCAGGCCTTGGACGGGCAGCAGGGCGACGCCGCGCCAGGTGTTGGCTGTGACCGGCAGCTACTGTTGCAAGAGGGTTCCTGGGTTGTAACGCCGCTGGTCCGCTGATGCGGCCGCGTCAGACAGGTTTTTCTGATTTTCGCCGGTCATAACCGGTAATGCTTCGCCAAGAGGACAAGGTTTATGGGTAAGAATGTCGTGGTCCTGGGCACCCAGTGGGGTGATGAGGGCAAGGGCAAGATCGTTGATCTGCTGACCGACCAGGCTGCGGCCGTGGTGCGTTTCCAGGGCGGTCACAATGCTGGTCACACGCTGGTCATCGATGGCGAAAAAACTGTGCTGCATCTGATTCCGTCCGGAATTCTGCGTGAGAACGTACAGTGCCTCATCGGTAATGGCGTGGTCGTGGCGCCGGATGCCCTGATGCGTGAAATCACCAAGCTCGAAGAAAAGGGTGTCCCTGTTCGTGAGCGCCTGCGCATCAGTCCAGCCTGTACTCTCATTCTGCCGTATCACGTCGCTCTGGATCAGGCGCGTGAAGCTTCGCGTTCCGAAGGCAAGATCGGTACTACGGGTCGTGGCATTGGGCCGGCCTATGAAGACAAGGTTGCCCGTCGTGGTTTGCGCATCGGCGACTTGTTCAACCCTGAGCGTTTCACGGTCAAATTGCGTGAACTGCTCGAATATCACAACTTCATCTTGCAGAATTTCTACAAGGTCGAGCCTGTCGATTTCCAGAAGACGCTCGATGAGGCGCTGGGCTACGCCGATATCCTCCGGCCGATGATGACGGACGTCTCGGCGCGACTGCATGAGTTGCGCAAGCAGGGTGCGCGCATCATGTTCGAGGGTGCGCAGGGTTCGTTGCTCGACATCGATCATGGCACCTACCCCTATGTCACCAGCTCCAGCACCACGGCGGGGGGCACTGCCACTGGTTCCGGTTTTGGTCCGCTATATCTGGACTACATCCTCGGCATTACAAAGGCCTACACCACGCGCGTCGGGTCCGGCCCTTTCCCCACTGAGCTGTTCGATGAGGTGGGTGCTCGTCTGGCTGAGCGTGGCCATGAGTTCGGCTCGACCACTGGTCGCGCCCGTCGCTGCGGTTGGTTCGATGCGGTCATCCTGCGCCGCGCAATCGAGATCAACAGTGTCTCAGGTATCTGTCTGACCAAGCTGGATGTACTGGACGGCCTGGAAACCATCCGTATCTGCGTCGCTTACAAGGACCGTGATGGGGAGGTGCTGGTTGATGCGCCGACCGACGCGGACAGTTATCAGGGCTTGCAGCCAGTATACGAAGAGCTGCCTGGCTGGAATGAATCCACCGTCGGGGTCAAGTCGCTCGAGGCTCTGCCGGCTAATGCGCGTGCTTACATCAAGCGTATCGAGGAGCTTGTCGAGGCGCCGGTCGATATCATTTCCACCGGGCCGGACCGCAACGAGACCATCGTGCTGCGTCATCCCTACGCCTGATCACTGGCGTGAAATACAAAGACCGCCCTGGGGCGGTCTTTCTTTTGTGCGCGGCAGTCTAAATGTTGGCCGTGTGATTATGTTAGCGGGGCTGTTGCGTGTGTTGAGCCTAAGCAGAAACGAAAAAACCGAGCCAGTGGCTCGGTTTTTTCTGAAGAGTGGTGCCCAGGAGAAGACTCGAACTTCCACGATGTTGCCATCGCTAGGACCTGAACCTAGTGCGTCTACCAATTCCGCCACCTGGGCACATTGCGATGATTGCTCACCGACTTATGTCTATTGTTGGTCAAGGTCGACAAACCTTGTGTATATGAAACACTCGCTGTCGCAAGTGTCTCATCGGATAAATGGTGCCCAGGAGAAGACTCGAACTTCCACGGTGTTGCCACCGCTAGGACCTGAACCTAGTGCGTCTACCAATTCCGCCACCTGGGCACTGCAAACGATGATACTTCGTCGTTTCCGTGTTACAACGTCTACCAGACATTGTGGGCGCGAACTATACGGGCGGGGTTATGCCTTGTAAAGCCCCGTCCAGGAAAAATAATTCGCGTGAAAGCTGCCGTCGGACGGCGTTTCGCGCTTCAATAGATATAGGGCGTTCTGCCTCTATAAATGAATGAAAGGTGACATCTCTTAATGGCCGATTGGCAATCCCTCGATCCCGAGGCCGCACGTGAAGCGGAAAAGTACGAAAACCCCATCCCCAGCCGCGAATTGATACTCAAGCATCTGAGCGAGCGCGGCTCGCCAGCGGCCCGTGAGCAGCTGGTGGAAGAGTTCGGATTATCCTCCGAAGATGACATTGAAGCTCTGCGCCGCCGTTTGCGCGCGATGGAGCGTGACGGTCAGGTGATCTATACCCGGCGTGGCACCTATGCCCCGGTAGACAAGCTGGACCTGGTTTGCGGTCGCGTCAGCGGTCATCGCGACGGTTTCGGTTTTCTCATCCCTGATGACCGCAGCGACGACCTGTTCTTGAGTCCAGCACAGATGCGTCTGGTGTTTGACGGTGATCGCTGTCTGGCTCGCGTGGCCGGGCTTGATCGCCGCGGCCGCCGCGAAGGTGCGATTGTTGAGATCATCGGTCGTGCCCACGAAACCATCGTAGGCCGCTACCAGGAAGAAAGTGGAATCGGCTTTGTGATGGCTGATAACCCCAAGATCCAGCAGGAAGTGCTGGTCACGCCGGGTCGATCCATGGATGCCACGCCGGGTCAGTTCGTCGAGATCAAGATTACCCACTGGCCGACTCAGCGGTTTCAGCCGCAGGGCGACGTGGTCGAGGTCATCGGCAATTACATGGCTCCCGGTATGGAGATCGATGTCGCGCTTCGCAGCTTCGACATTCCGCATGTCTGGCCGGATGCGGTAAAACGCGAAGCCGCCAAGCTCAAGCCGGAAGTCGAGGAGAAGGACAAGCAGAAACGCGTCGATCTTCGGCACCTGCCGTTCGTTACCATCGACGGCGAGGATGCGCGTGACTTCGATGATGCCGTTTACTGCGAGAAACTCAGTGGCTGGAAGCTGTTTTCCGGTGGCTTCCGCCTGTACGTGGCGATCGCCGATGTCTCGCACTATGTAAAAGTCGGCTCGGCGCTGGATCAGGAAGCTGAAGTACGTGGTACCTCGGTGTACTTCCCCGAGCGGGTCGTGCCGATGCTGCCGGAAGAATTGTCGAATGGGCTCTGCTCGCTAAATCCGCATGTCGACCGTCTGGCGATGGTCTGCGAAATTACCCTGAGCAAGTCGGGGAAGATGACGGATTACCAGTTCTATGAAGCGGTGATCCATTCCCACGCACGACTGACCTATAACAAGGTCAGCAGCATGCTTGAACAGCCATCTTCGGCTGAAGGCAAAGGCCTTATCGGCGAGTACGGTGAAGTGCTACCCGACCTTAAGCAGCTCTATGCGCTCTATAAGATATTGCTCAAGGCGCGGCATGCCCGCGGGGCGATCGACTTCGAGACGCAGGAAACCCGCATCGTTTTCGGCGCTGGTCGCAAGATCTCGGAAATCAAGCCGACCGAGCGCAACGACGCGCACAAGCTGATCGAGGAGTGCATGCTATGCGCCAACGTGGCCACTGCACGCTTCCTTCAGGATCACGATATTCCGGGCTTGTATCGTGTGCATGATGGTCCCCCCCTGGAGCGTCAGGAGAAACTCCGAGCGTTTCTCGGCGAGCTGGGCCTGACCTTGCACAAAGGCAAAGAGGGGCCAACGCCTAAGGATTACCAGGCGCTGTTGGAGCATATCCAGGGGCGTCCCGACTTCCATGTGATTCAGACGGTAATGCTTCGCTCCCTCAGTCAGGCGGTTTACAGCCCTGACAACAATGGCCATTTCGGCCTGAACTACGAGGCATACGCACATTTCACATCGCCGATTCGCCGCTACCCCGATCTGCTGATCCATCGGGCAATTCGCAGCGTGATCCGCTCCAAGCGCGACACGTCGCACGTTCGCCGTGCGGGCGCTACCAGCATGCCTAAGGCGCGCATCTATCCGTATGACGAGGCCGCGTTGGAGCAGTTGGGCGAGCAGTGCTCAATGACCGAGCGCCGCGCCGATGAAGCGACACGTGACGTCGTGAACTGGCTGAAATGCGAGTTTATGAAAGACCGGGTCGGTGAGAATTTCCCCGGCGTTATCACGGCCGTGACCGGCTTCGGCCTGTTCGTCGAGCTGACCGATATCTACGTCGAAGGGTTGGTGCACGTGACGGCGATGCCGGGCGACTACTACCACTTCGATCCGTTGCATCATCGCCTGTCCGGTGAGCGCAGCGGTCGCAGTTTCCGTCTTGGCGACAGCGTCGAGGTGCGGGTCATGCGTGTCGATCTCGATGAGCGCAAGATCGACTTCGAGTTGATTGGCGGTGGCAGCAAGACCGGAGCCGGCGAGCGCGGAGCCCCGGACGGCCGCGGCGGACGTAAAGACGGTCGCGGCAAGAAAGGCGCTGATGCGTCTTTGTCGAAGGGCAATGAGTCGGTCAGCGATGACGTGCGCAAGAGCCGTGAGATTAAGAAGGCACTGTTAGGCGACGCCAAGGCAGGCAAAACCTCGAAGAGCAAGCCAAAGCGCAGCGGCTCGAAACCGAAGGCGGCCGCCGGCAAGGCCACGCCGAAGCCTGAGGGCGCCGCGCCTCGTAAGCGCAAGGCCAAATCATGAGCGATCTAGAAAAGGTTTATGGTCTTCATGCCGTCGAGGCGTTGCTTCGCCATCATCCGAAGCGAGTCAAACAGATTTGGCTGGCAGAGGGGCGTGATGATCCGCGCGTGCAGAATTTGCTCCAGCTGGCTGCCGAGTCGAAGGTTCGAGTCGGCCAGTGCGAGCGCCGCGAAATGGACGCCTGGGTCGAGGGCGTGCATCAGGGCGTGATTGCTGACGTCAGTCCCAGCCAGGTTTGGGGCGATGCGATGCTTGAGGAGCTGCTTGATCGCACCGAAGGCGCCCCCCTGTTGCTCGTGCTCGACGGCGTCACAGACCCGCATAATCTAGGGGCCTGCCTGCGAACTGCCGATGCGGCCGGCGCACTGGCCGTGATAATACCCAAGGATAAGTCCGCGACGCTGAACGCTACGGTGCGCAAGGTGGCCTGCGGTGCTGCCGAAGTCATCCCGCTGGTAGCTGTCACCAATCTCGCTCGGACGCTGGAAAAGCTGCAGCAGCGCGGTTTGTGGGTCGTCGGTGCGGCTGGTGAGGCCGAGCAGGAGATCTACGATCAGGATCTCAGCGGGCCGATCGTTATGGTGATGGGCGCCGAGGGCAAGGGGATGCGGCGCCTGACCCGTGAGCACTGCGATTTCCTGGTGCGCTTGCCCATGGGTGGCAGCGTTAGCAGCCTCAACGTCTCCGTCGCTACCGGAGTTTGCCTGTTCGAGGCCCTGCGCCAACGGCGCTCGGCCCGCTCCGCGAGCTAGCGTCTACTTCGCTTGGCCTGTTCTGTTAGGACCTTTGCTCTTCAGCGGAAACGGATCGTTTTCGCTGCGGTCAACTGTCCGTTCTGACTCTGACGCTCGAGCCGTCACTTTATTGGTTTGACTGGGCGTCGGGCGTAGACCTGGCGCCAGCTTTTGATCGCGACCAGCGCCAGGCTCGCATCATGGAGGTGGTATGCCGCAACGCCCGTCTTTCGAGGCTCTGTTCAGGGTTTCGCCAAATGCCTACCTGCTGCTGGATCCCGATCTGGTAATTCTGGATGCGAACGCGGCTTACCTGGAACTCACCGCACGCAGCATCGAGGAAATCGCTGGGCGGCGAATTCAGGACGCGTTTGCCGCCGACCCGCAATTTCCCGAGTCGACTCATGTCGACGAACTCCTCGACTCCTTTGCTAGGGTCCTGCGTACGAAGGCTTTGGATACCTTGCCCGTTATCCGATATTCCATCGCGGTCAGCTCCGGCAGCGGTGCAGCATATGAGGACCGCTACTGGAGCGCGACGCACACACCTTTGTTGGACGATAACGGCGAAGTCATCGCCATCCTTCAGCACACAGTGGATATCACTGAACTGCAGCAGCTGAAGGACTCCTTGCGCTCGGAAGAGTCTGCTGGTCAGCCGGCTCAACAGATCGAGGCGGCGATCATATCCCGAGCGCGGTTCATACAGGATGAAGGCAATCAACTGCGCCGGTTGTTTGCCCAGGCACCTGGTTTCGTCTGCTTTCTGCGTGGTCCCGAGCATGTGTTCGAGCTGGTCAACGAGGCGTATCAGCAGCTTACCGGCCACCGCCAGCTGCTCGGCAAGCCTGTGCGTGACGGGCTGCCCGAGCTGGAGGGCCAGGGTTTTATTACGCTGCTCGATGAGGTGTACCGCACCGGCGAACCCTACACCGACAAAGGCATGCGGGCACTGCTAAACCGCCGTCCGGGTGCCGAACCGGAGGAGCTGTACGTCGATCTGGTGTTTCAGCCAATCATCGAGCGCGACGGCCGAACGTCCGGTATTTTCGTGCTCGGCAGCGACGTTACCGAGCAGCATCGCAGCCAGCAGGAGTTGCGTGAGTATCGCGAACATCTCGAAGAACTGGTGCGTGAGCGCAGCCGCGAATTGCTTGACAGCGAGTCCGCACGTCGCACCGCCCAGGCAGCCCTGATGCAAGCGCAAAAGCTTGAGGCTGTCGGCAAACTCACCGGGGGCATCGCGCATGATTTCAACAACATGTTGCAGATCATCGGCGGCAATCTGCAGTTGTTGCGTCGCAACCTGAGCGGTGACGAAACGGCCCAGCGGCGGCTGGAGTCGGCTGTGGGCGGTGTAGAAAAGGGCGCTCGTCTGGCGTCGCAACTCTTGGCCTTCGCAAGCCGTCAGCCGTTGCAGCCACAATCTGTGGATGTCGGTGAATTGCTCGGTCAGATGAGCGAGTTGCTCAACGGTGCCCTGGGGCGCGCAGTCCAGGTTGATGTCGATGTCGCATCGGACCTGTGGCCAGTACTGGCGGATGTCGGCAATCTGCAGGCGGCGATACTCAACCTGGCCGTCAACGCGCGCGATGCGATGGGCGATGGCGGGACTCTTTGCCTGCGCTTGCGCAACCAGAGCCTGGATGCTGCTCAGCTCGCGGGACAGCCCGGCGCCGATCCCGGTCCGTACGTTGAACTTGCAGTCATCGATCAGGGAGAGGGCATGCGCCCGGAAATCCTCGAGCGCGCGTTCGAGCCATTCTTCACCACGCGCAAAGATAAAAATGCGTCTGGCCTTGGTTTAAGCATGGTCTATGGCTTCGTCAAGCAGAGCGGCGGATTCGTTGTGCTGGAAAGCGAAGAAGGCGAGGGTACGTCGGTCCGGGTCTACCTGCCGAGCCGCGTTGCGCTGGGTGAGCAGGGGAGGCGTGTTGCAGCGATTTCCGAGCAGTGCGACTCGGCATCAGCTTCATCCGAGCAGATCGAGCCGACATACGCGTCAGGCCTTAGGATTCTGTTCGTCGAGGATGACCCGACACTGCGCATGCTCACCGGAGAAGTCATGGACGAGCTGGGGCACCAGGTCAGCCTCTGCGAGTCGGCCGAGGCTGCGTTGAAGCAACTCGAGCAGCATCCATTTGACGTGCTGCTTACCGATGTCGGTCTGGCTGGCATGAGCGGTATCGAGCTGGTTCGTGAGGCCAGGTCGCGCGATGCCAGCCTGAGTGTCGTCATTGCTTCGGGCTACGCCGTCGATGCTCGGGACGTGGGTCTGGACGACCTGCGCACCATGCTCAAGCCCTACGATATCCATCAAGTCAGATCGTTGCTCGAAAGCATTCAGGCCGAACGGACCATCGCAGGGCGTAGCTAGTCGTTGGTTGGTTAAATATTCACCAAATCGCCTTGCGTGGTCGTCCGGGCTTCTCTAGAATTGCGCCCCTTGTCCGGATGGCAGGCGTTTGCTCGCCTCTCTGGCTGGCAAGACAACATAACTGATTCACTCCTTGCCTGATCCGCGTTGTGCGGCAGGCTGCAACCCGTAAGGAGCAACAATGCGTCATTACGAAATCATCTTTCTGGTCCACCCCGACCAGAGCGAGCAGGTTGGCGGCATGGTGGAGCGTTACACCAAGCTGATCGAAGAGGACGGTGGCAAGATCCATCGTCTGGAAGACTGGGGTCGTCGTCAGCTGGCTTACGCCATCAACAACGTCCACAAGGCTCACTACGTGATGCTGAACGTTGAGTGCAGTGGTAAGGCACTGGCTGAGCTGGAAGACAACTTCCGCTACAACGACGCCGTCATCCGTAATCTGGTCATCCGTCGCGACGAAGCCGTGACTGAACAGTCCGAGATGCTGAAGGCTGAGGAAAACCGTAGCGAGCGCCGTGAGCGTCGTGATCGCCCTGAATCTGACTCTGCCAATGAAAATGACAGTGACAGCGACAGCCGCGACAACAACGCTGACGAGTAATCCACGGACCTATTGAGGAGCCTATTTCATGGCACGTTTTTTCCGTCGTCGTAAGTTCTGCCGTTTCACTGCAGAAAACGTGAAAGAGATCGACTACAAGGATCTCAACACGCTGAAGGCCTACATTTCCGAAACCGGCAAGATCGTTCCTAGCCGTATTACCGGAACCAAAGCACGCTATCAGCGCCAGCTGGCTACCGCTATCAAGCGCGCCCGCTTCCTGGCCCTGCTGCCCTACACCGACAGCCACGGCCGTTAATCGAACTGTTAGACAGACGTAAAGGATAGATCGCATGCGCGCCCTGGCTGAGTTCATCATGCGCGGCCGTATGCAGGCAATTGTTGTTGTGGCTGGGTCTGCAGCGCTGCCGATGTTGTTCTGGTTGTCTGCTGCGGCGGGAAGCCTGGTGTTGCTGCGTCGCGGGTTGAATGACGCACTGGGCGTATTGGTCTGGGCTGTATTGCCCGCGCTGGTCTGGTGGTATTTCGGTGATCCGCGGACATTGCTGGTGCTGCTGGGGTCGTTCGGGTTAGCGCTGTTGTTGCGCAATCAGAGCTCCTGGTCCCGAGTAATGCTGTGTAGCGTAGGGCTCGGGTTGTTGTATGCCTGGGCGCTGGGAATGGTTTTTGGCGAGCCAATTGCGGCACTCGCCACCGAGTTGCAAAAAGTGCTCCCCGACATGTTGTCGGATGCCTATCAGCAACTTTCGGTGGATGAGCAGGCCCGGTTGGGAGCATTGCTGGCACCGGTTCTGACCGGTTTGTTGGCAGGGCTACTGCAGATCACCACGCTGCTCAGTCTGATGCTTGGTCGGTACTGGCAGGCATTGTTGTACAACCCCGGTGGCTTTGGTCTCGAGTTCCGGTCGCTGCGTTTCTCAGCGTTGCCTGCGATGGTGTTGTTGATGGGCATGCTGCTGGGACCAAGTCTCGGTGTGCAGGTGGCGATGCTGGCACCGTTGTGCAGTGTTCCGCTTGTGTTTGCCGGCATCGCGCTGGTGCACGGGCTGGTCGCAAAGAATCGGATGTCTCGGTTCTGGCTGGTGGGGCTCTACGTCACGCTGGTGCTGTTCATGCAGTTGATTTATCCGTTACTGGCCGTTGTGGCCATTGTCGACAGTTTGTTTGATTTTCGCGGTCGGGCATCTCGTGATGACGATGCGGGACCTGCGAACGGTGAAGGTTAAGTTAAAGAGGTAAGACTCAAATGGAAGTCATCCTGCTGGAAAAAGTCGCAAACCTGGGCAACCTGGGCGACAAGGTAAACGTCAAGTCTGGTTACGGCCGCAACTATCTGCTGCCGCAGCGTAAGGCTACTGCTGCAACTCCGACCAACATTGCCGAGTTTGAAGCTCGCCGTGCTGATCTGGAAAAGGCTGCTGCTGATCGCAAGGCTTCTGCCGAAACTCGCGCTGCTCAGCTGGCTGAACTGGAAGTCACCATCACCGCTACTGCGGGCGATGAAGGCAAGCTGTTCGGTTCCATCGGTACTCACGACATCGCTGACGCGCTGACCGCCTCTGGCGTGGAAGTGGCGAAGAGCGAAATCCGTCTGCCAAACGGCACCATCCGTCAGGTTGGTGAGTACGACGTTGCTGTGCACCTGCACACCGACGTTGAAGCGACCGTAAAGCTGATCGTGATCGCTGGCTGATACCGGCTATCGTCTGGCACCTCTGGTGCCTGACGGTTACCATCGGGCACGTTTCCACGCGAGTGGAACGTGCCCTTTGTTTTTCTGAATGCCAAGAATCTCGAGTGCCATGAACGACATCAGTGTGCCCCAGCAATACGACCTGGAAACCGCAGCGCTCAAGGTGCCGCCACATTCCATCGAGGCCGAACAGGCCGTGCTGGGCGGCTTGATGTTGGATAACAATGCGTGGGAGCGCGTGCTGGACCAGGTGTCGGATGGCGATTTTTACCGCCATGACCACCGACTTATCTTTCGCGCGATTTTCACCCTCGCCGAGCGCAACTCCCCGTTCGACGTGGTGACGCTCTCCGAACAGCTGGATAAAGAAGGGCATCTGCCGCAGGTCGGTGGGCTGGCGTATCTGGGTGAGCTCGCAAAAAACACCCCATCGGTTGCGAACATCAAGGCTTACGCGCAGATCATTCGTGAGCGCGCCACCTTGCGTCAGTTGATCGGCATCAGTAACGACATTGCCGACAGCGCTTATGCGCCGCAGGGGCGCACGGGAGATGAAATCCTCGACGAAGCCGAGCGGATGATTTTCCAGATCGCCGAAGCGCGCCCCAATACCGGTGGGCCGATAGGGATCAACGATATTCTGGTCAAGGCCATCGACCGGATTGACTCGCTGTTCAACGCGGGCGAGGACATTACCGGCCTGTCAACCGGCTTTGCCGATCTGGACGAGGCGACTAGCGGCCTGCAGCCGGCTGACCTGATCATCGTGGCCGGTCGTCCTTCCATGGGCAAGACCACGTTCGCGATGAACTTGGTGGAGAACGCAGTCTTGCGCTCCGACAAGGCGATCCTGGTCTTCTCGCTGGAAATGCCCGCCGACTCCATCGTGATTCGTATGCTGGCCTCTCTTGGCCGGATCGATCAGACCAAGGTGCGGACGGGTAAGCTCAGCGACGACGATTGGCCGCGCCTGACCTCAGCGGTCAATCTGCTCAACGACCGCAAATTGTTCATCGACGATACTGCCGGTATCTCGCCTTCGGAAATGCGCGCGCGCACGCGACGTCTAGCCCGGGAGCATGGCGAAATCGGCATGATCATGGTCGACTACCTGCAGTTGATGCAGATTCCTGGTTCCAGTGGCGACAACCGAACCAATGAGATTTCCGAGATCTCCCGCTCGCTGAAAGGCCTGGCCAAGGAATTCAATTGCCCGGTTATCGCGCTCTCCCAGCTCAACCGCTCGCTTGAGCAACGCCCCAACAAGCGCCCGATCAACTCGGACCTTCGTGAATCTGGTGCTATCGAGCAGGACGCCGACATCATCATGTTCGTCTACCGGGACGAGGTTTATCACCCCGAAACGGAATACAAGGGCGTCGCCGAAATCATCATCGGCAAGCAGCGTAACGGTCCGATTGGGACCACACGTCTGGCGTTCCTTGGTAAATACTCTCGCTTCGAGAACCTGGCGCCGGGCAGTTACCAGTTCGACGACGAATAACCGGCAGATGCCGCACCCGCTTGCGGGCCTGACAGAAACCGCCGGACAATAACGGCTCACTTCTGTCCTGAAGGGCTTTCCATGCGTCCCCTGGTTGCAATGGTCGATCTTGCCGCGCTTCGTCACAACTATCAGCTAGCCAAACAGTGCGCTCCAGGGCGTAAGGCCTTCGCCGTGGTCAAGGCTAACGCTTACGGGCATGGTTCGCCCGCGGCAGTCGAGTGTCTGCGCGATGTGGCTGACGGGTTCGCCGTAGCGTCGCTGGAAGAGGCGGAGCAGGTTCGATCGGTCGATTCGAATGCGAGGCTATTGTTGCTCGAAGGCTGCTTCGAGCCGAGCGAATATGTCGCAGCGGCCGAGCTTGGGTTGGACGTCGCCGTTCAAGGCGAAGCTCAGCTGGACGCGCTGCTGGCGGCACATATCGAGCGGCCGTTGAGCCTGTGGCTGAAGCTCGACTCCGGTATGCACCGCTTAGGTTTCAGCGCCGATGCGTTGCGCCGCGCCCATGCCTGCCTGCAAGGCGCGACGCAGGTTGCAGAACTCAACTTGATGAGCCATTTCGCCTGTGCCGATGAGCGGGGCCATCCACTCAACGAGGCGCAGCTGGAGCAATTCACTGGTTTGCTGGATCTCGAATTCGACAACCGCTCATTCGCCAACTCCGCCGCTGTGCTGACCATGTCTGCTGCACACATGGATTGGCTGCGCCCCGGGATCATGCTGTACGGTGCTTCGCCATTCGCCGAGTTGAGCGCTAAGACCCTGGGGCTGAAGCCGGTAATGACGCTGACGGCTTCGATCATCGCGATCCGCGAGGTTTCCACGGGCGAAAGTGTTGGCTACGGCGCCAGTTGGGTGGCCCAGCGTCCTTCGCGTATCGCCACGGTTAGTTGTGGTTATGCTGATGGGTATCCGCGTACGGCGCCGCCCGGGACGTGCGTGGCGATCCGTGGCCAGCGTGTTCCGCTGGCTGGTCGGGTCTCGATGGACATGCTCACAGTCGACATTACCGATCTGCCGCCCGCGGGCCTTGGCGATGCAGTGGAGTTATGGGGCAACAAGATCCCTATCGACGAACTGGCGCAGGCCTGCGGCACCATCGGCTACGAGCTGCTGACCAAGGTTACCCAGCGCGTGCCACGGCGCTATATCAACGGTTAGGCGCCGTTTCGTTTGCACAGCATCAGTAAAAGCCGACTAATCTGGTCGGCCTTCCTGATCATTTTTTGTGCTATATTCCGCGCCCGTTTTCGTTGCCCCGGTTTCTAGCCATGCACGCAGCCAAGCCCCTTTTTGACTATCCCAAGTACTGGGCCGAGTGTTTCGGTCCGGCGCCGTTCCTGCCGATGAGCAGGGAGGAGATGGATCAGCTCGGCTGGGATTCATGCGATGTCATCATCGTGACCGGGGACGCTTACGTCGACCATCCGTCGTTTGGCATGGCCATCATCGGGCGTCTGCTGGAAGCCCAGGGGTTTCGCGTTGGCATCATCAGCCAGCCAAACTGGCAGAGCAAAGACGACTTCATGAAGCTCGGCCAGCCGAATCTGTTTTTTGGCATCGCTGCCGGCAACATGGACTCGATGATCAATCGCTACACGGCTGACCGCAAGATCCGATCGGACGACGCCTACACCCCAGGCGGGCAAGCCGGGAAGCGCCCTGATCGGGCGAGTCTGGTCTACAGCCAGCGCTGCAAGGAAGCTTACACTGACACTCCAGTCGTGCTCGGTGGTATCGAAGCATCGTTGCGCCGCATCGCCCACTATGACTACTGGCAGGACAAGGTGCGCCGCTCGATCCTGATGGACGCCACGGCTGACATCCTCCTGTATGGCAACGCCGAGCGGGCTATCGTCGAAGTGGCGCAACGCCTTGCGCGTGGTGAGACAGTTGAGCAAATCACCGATGTTCGCGGCACTGCATTTGTTCGGCGTGACGCGCCTGAGGGCTGGTTCGAGATCGACTCAACCCGTATCGATCGTCCGGGCAAGGTCGACAAGATCATCAACCCCTATGTGAATACGCAAGATTTGCAGGCCTGCGCCATCGAGCAGGAGAAGGGCCCAGTCGAGGATCCGAACGAGGCGAAGGTCGTCCAGCTTCTGCCCAGTCCGAAGATCGAACGTGACCGAACCGTGATCCGCCTGCCGTCGTTCGAGAAGGTTCGTAACGACCCTGCGCTATATGCCCACGCCAATCGGGTGCTGCATTTGGAAACCAATCCTGGCAACGCTCGCGCTCTGGTGCAGCGTCACGGCGATCATGACATCTGGCTGAACCCGCCGCCGATACCCTTGACCACCGAAGAGATGGACTACGTATTCGCATCGCCGTATGCGCGCGTGCCGCATCCCGCCTATGGCGGCGAGAAGATCCCTGCTTACGACATGATTCGCTTCTCGGTGAACATCATGCGTGGTTGCTTCGGTGGCTGTACCTTCTGTTCCATTACTGAGCACGAAGGCCGGATCATCCAAAACCGCTCGCACGAGTCGATCCTGCACGAGATCGAAGAGATGAAGAAGCTGCCGGGCTTCACTGGTGTGGTATCGGACCTTGGTGGGCCGACCGCCAATATGTACCGCATCGCCTGCAAGAGCCCTGAGATCGAGCAGCATTGCCGCAAGCCATCCTGCGTCTATCCGGGCATCTGCGAGAATCTCAATACCGACCACAGCTCCTTGATCGAGCTGTACCGCAAAGCGCGTGCGTTGCCTGGTGTGAAGAAAATCCTGATCGCATCCGGGCTGCGTTACGACCTGGCTGTCGAATCGCCGGAATACGTGAAAGAGCTGGTCACCCACCACGTCGGCGGCTATCTGAAAATCGCGCCTGAGCATACCGAGCGCGGTCCGCTGGACAAGATGATGAAGCCGGGTATCGGCAGCTATGACAAGTTCAAGCGGATGTTCGACAAGTATTCGAAGGAGGCGGGCAAGGAGCAGTACCTAATTCCGTACTTCATCGCGGCGCACCCTGGCACCACTGACGAGGACATGATGAACCTCGCGCTGTGGCTGAAAGCCAACGGTTTTCGCGCCGATCAGGTTCAGGCTTTCTATCCGTCACCCATGGCGAGCGCCACGGCGATGTACCACAGCGGCAAGAACCCGCTGCGCAAGGTCACTTACAAGAGCGAAGGCGTGCCCATCGTCAAAAGTGAGGAACAGCGCCGTCTTCACAAAGCCTTTCTGCGCTATCACGACCCGAAGGGCTGGCCGATGCTGCGCGAAGCCTTGCAGCGGATGGGGCGCGTCGATCTGATCGGTAGCGGTAAGAATCAGCTGATCCCGGCGCATCAGCCTGCGACCGAAGGCTATCAGAGCGCCCGTCGCAAGAATTCGACCCCGGTCGGCAGCAAGAAGGCCGGACAGGGCGGCAAGATTCTCACCCAGCACAACGGTTTGCCTCCGCGCAGCCACGATGGCAATGCATGGGACAAGCGTGAAGAGGCCAAGGCGGCAGCCGAAGCGCGGCGTAAGGCTGCAGCCGGTGGCGGCAAGCCTAGCGCAAAGGGGCGTAAGCCTTCCCAGCGTCCCGCTGTCCCTCGTTGAGCCATAACTGGCGCCCATCTGAGGCGCCAGAGCTTCTATACGACCGCGTTCAGCCTTTGAACGCCAGTGTCGCCTGGTTCAGCTCGCTGGCCAGGTGCAGCATCTGTTCACTCTGCTCACGGCCACGGCTGATATGCGTCAGGTTGCTATCGCCGAGCTGATGAATACGTTCGCTGTGGCCACGGATTTCGCTGACCGCTTCGCTCTGCTGGGCGGTGGCTAGCGCGATCTGTGCGGCCATCTGCTCAATGGAACCGATGGTGACCACAATCTGATTCAGCGCCGAATCCGCCGTCTCGGCCAGCTGGGCTGTCTCTTCGGCGTGATTAACCTGGATGCGCATGGCTTGGACCGATTGATGTGCAGCGGTCTGCAAGCTCCCGATCAGCAGCTGGATTTCCTCAGTGGCACCACTGGTGCGTTGCGCCAGGGTACGTACCTCGTCAGCTACGACGGCAAAGCCACGTCCCTGTTCGCCAGCTCTTGCGGCCTCGATCGCTGCATTCAGAGCAAGCAGATTGGTTTGCTCTGCGATCGAGCGAATGACGGTCAGTACCTTGCCAATCGTTCCGGTTTCGTCAGCCAGGCGTTCGATGGCCAAGGCGTTGCTTTGCACTTCGCTAACCAGGCCGTGCAGTCCGGTCAGGCTTCTGCCGATGACCTGCTGTCCCTGGGTTACGGCGTGGCCCGCGGCGCGGCCGGCCTCGGCCGTCTGGTCTGCGCTGGTAGCGACATCTTGGATGGTGGCTTCCAGTTCACCCAGCGCGTCCCGGATCTGCGCGGTGTCGCTGCTCTGGCGGCTGGCACCTTGGTGCAGATCATTGCTCATTTCCGCGAGGCTCCGACTATTGCCAGTCACCTCTAGTGCATGTTGGCGCAGCGTGCCGACAAGCGTGAGCAGGTAGCTGCGTAGCTGGTTGAGCGACGTGCCGATTTCGACCAGCTCAGGCGTTTTGGAGCGGATATCGATAGGTTTTTCGAAATCGCCGCCGGCCCAGGCGGAGAGCGCCGGAGCCAGTTGCCCAAGCGAGCGCGTGAGTTGGCGCTGCAAACGATCAATGGCAAGTGCAACCAATAGAATCAACGCGATGATGGTGCCCTGAATCAGCCGTACTTCTGCTTGGATACGGCCGTGTTCTGCGCGGATCTCTGGCTCTAGGTCGTCGAGTGCCATTTGTAGGGATGCGACTTTCTGCTCTGTGCTGTCCATTAGTTTCAGGCGTTGCTCGATCAGTCCGCGTGTGCGTTGCAGTTCTCCCGGATATCGCTTCAGGAGGCTGGAGAGGTCGCGTTTGAAGGCGATGCCTTGGTCTTCAGCTGTCTGCGCCGGGGCTTGCTCGTCGAGGTCCAAGAGCGCAGCGAAGGTGCTTGCGCCGGATGTTTGCTCACTCGCAACGCCGAGCAGCGGTAGGGCTTTCAGCGTTTGCGCTTCCTTCGTTATTGTTTGCAGCGCTTGCTCTACCTCGGCCGCCAACTCGCCGTTGCCGCTGGCCGTCAGCTTGGCTCTCGCGTGGCTGAGGCGAAGCAGTTGTCGACTTGCTTCGAACAATGGCTGTTGATAAAGAGTGACGGCTTCATGCTGACCTTGCGCGGCATAGCGATGCAGCTGCTCCAGTACGCCTGCTATTTCACGCTCGGCTTGCAGTAGCAGGCCTTGGGGGTCTCCTGCCAGCTTGCCTGCGGCGAGCAGCTCAGTAGCGGCGAATTGGTGGAGCTGTTCCAGGCTCGGCTGCAGACGATTGGCGAACGGGCCGGGCAGGGCGCTCACATCTGCTGCCAGCCCCTCTAGCTCAGTCAGTGCGGCCTTGTGTCGTAGGGCGTCGCCACTGCTCAGGTAGGTCTGGATATTGTCGGCGACCTGATGTTGAAAACGCTGGGAAAGGCTCAGGTACTGACCCATCAACTGGTACGGACGCTCCAGCGCACGCTCCGACCACCAAAGCGTTGCGCCCAGGGCAAAGCAAATGGCGACGAGCAGCAAGGTGTTTAGGGTGGTAAGGGACTTCAGGCGCATCCTGGCCTCCGGGGATTCTGGAGGCTAGAAGATATGGCTGTTTGATGTCAGTTCTGTGACGGCCAGAACTTGTCCACTCGGTTTCGTCCAGCATGTTTAGCGCTGTATAGCGCTTCGTCTGCCTGCTGCGTCAATGATTTGATGTCCGCGCTCGGGGTGAGCTCGGCAATGCCGCAGCTAAAGGTGCAGGCCAGATCGACTGGCTGCGCCGGGTAGCGGATTTCGGAGAAGCGTTCGCGTATTTCGTCCAGCACCTTCGCGGCGTTCTGCACCGTGGTGTCGGGCATGACCACCGCAAACTCTTCACCACCATAGCGGCCGATGTGGTCGGTCTTGCGCAGGCGTTGCTTGAGAAACAGGGCGAGGCTCTTGATTACCCGGTCTCCCATTGGATGGCCATAGGTGTCGTTGACCTTCTTGAAATGATCGATATCGATCATTGCGAAGCACAACGGTTGCCCGTCGCGGCGGGCACGAGAGCTGGCGTCTTCGAGCAGTTGAAGGCTGTGCGTATGGTTGTAAAGGCCGGTCAGGCTGTCTCGGACGATCCTGGCTTTCAAGCTGCGGGCCCGCTCAGCGCGGGTGCGAACCGTGGCAATCAGATGGCTGGGTTTGATCGGTTTGGTCAGAAAATCATCGCCGCCTTCGTTCATGGCGTCGAGCTGCTTGTCGAGGTCGTCTTCGGCCGAGAGATAAATGATGGGCACGCTGACGTAGCGCTCATGCTGCCGGATCACCTTGGCCAGTTCAGTACCCATGCACTCGGGCATGTACATGTCGAGGATGATCAGATCCGGCTGGAATTCGGCGAGGTAAGTGATCGCCTGAATCGGCTCATTGAGCGTCTGGGTGATGATCCCCGCGTTGTTCAACACCCTTTCGGTGTGCGTCGCCTGGGCTCGCGAGTCGTCGATGATCAGGACGCGGAAGGGTTCGTAATGCGCAGTGCGGGTGAAGATTTCGATTTTTTCCAGAAGGCACGACGCATCGATGGTGCCTGTGAAGAATTCCAACCCTCCGGCGCGCACGGCGGCCAGTCGCATCGGTGTGTCGGTTTCCTGATGGCTGAAGAAAATCAGCGGCAGCTTTTCATCCAGTCCTTGCTGAATGCGCTCGGCAAGCCGCAGGCCTTCACCGGGCCCATTGAAATCGACGTCCATGACGATCGCGGCCGGGTGCCGCTCATGCATCGCTGCGCGGAATTCCCCATCGCTGGCGAAAGCCTGCGCATTCATGCTGAAGAATTCGAGCTGGCGAACCACGTGTTGGGCGCGTTGGTGGTCTTCCAGTGCGATGTAGACGGGTTTGCTCAACGGCGGTACGTACGCAGACTGCCCGCGCGGATCGCCATGGCGTAGACCCGTGCGTGCAAGACGGTAGACCAGCTGGCTGAGGGTGGCAATGGTGTCGCTAGACAGTCGTCCACGATTGTCGCTGATATCGCCCAGGCAATCTTCGATGCCAAGCGCGAGCAGTCGATGTTCAGTTTGCTCGAAGCGCTCGGCGAATTTTCGCAAACGCTGGTTGGCATCAGCCAGAGCAGACCGGCAAGCGTCATTCCATTCGCTGCGTTGCAGTTGCTGCCAGACTTCGAGAACCTCACGAGCCTGGTGGATGACCCGTTGTGCGAAGTGCTGTTTGAGTTCTTCCTGGTCCGACATGTCCGGTTCCCTGGCCCGCTGCGGCAGTGCTCTCAGAGGCCACTGTGATGGCCCAATGCTACCACCTATCAGTTATTAGCAATGGCTCTGGATAGGCGGCCTAGTTCTCATTATGAGGCTTGCCGCCGACCGGCTGCGTTATAGTGGTTCACATGCCGCACGCTCCGCGTGACCGGCGATCGAATCTTTGAATTTATGAAGAGAAGGACAGACGCCCATGTTGGATTGGAAGAATCGCTTCGGCCGCCTCGGCTTGTCGGGAAACTCAGCCAGAGCGGATGGGGCGACTCGCAATCCGCTATTGCTGGGGATCGCCCTGTTGATCGGCCTCTACTTATTGGTAGCCCTCTTGGTCGGGTGGTACTGGAGCTCCGAACCTGACCGGTTCCCGGTACAGCAGCATGTCCGGCAAGCCGCTGATGCTTCGCAGCAGCAGATTGTTAATGGCTACACGACGGTCGAAACCCTTAAACAGGTCGCGAGCACCTTGCTCGACAAGCCAGGCGGCTATCTGAGCAACGACATCGCGCCCCCCGGCATTTGGCTGGACAATATGCCAAGCTGGGAATACGGGGTGCTGGTTCAGGTCCGCGACCTCAGTCGCGCGCTACGCAAGGATTTCGCGCGTTCCCAATCCCAGTCGACTGAAGACCCGGATTTGTCCAAAGCCGAACCGCTGTTCAACTTCGACAATCGCAGCTGGGCTCTGCCCGCCAGCGAATCGGAATACCGCAACGGTATTCGTTACCTCAACCGCTACCTGGCGCGTTTGAGCGACCCGACCGCCAAAGCGCAGTTCTACTCGCGTGCTGACAACCTGAATAACTGGCTTGGTGATGTGGGGACCCGGTTGGGGTCGCTGTCTCAGCGTTTGTCGGCCAGCGTTGGACGTGTTCGTCTGGACGGGCAGGTGGCGGCCGAGCTTGAGCGCGAAGGCGTCAGGCAAGTGGTTGAGGAAGAGCGCGTCGAGACGTCCTGGATGCAGATCGATAACGTGTTCTACGAGGCGCGAGGACAAGCGTGGGCGTTGTCGCATCTATTGCGCGCCATTGAAGTGGACTTTGCCGACGTGTTGGCGAAAAAGAATGCCGCGATCAGCGTCAGGCAGATCATCCGCGAACTGGAAGCTGCGCAGGAACCGCTGTGGAGCCCAATGGTGCTAAACGGCAGCGGTTATGGCGTGCTCGCCAACCACTCGTTGGTAATGGCGAATTATATTTCACGAGCCAATGCGGCGATCATCGACCTGCGTAATCTGCTGTCGCAGGGGTAACGGGCGCTCCGCGACCCTTTGGGGTCGCGGTTTGTATGCTCAGTCGAGCCCCAGCTTCTTCAGCCGATACCGCATGGAGCGAAACGACAGCCCCAGCCGTTGGGCGGCGGCGGTGCGATTCCAACGGGTTTCTTCCAGTGCCTGCATGATCAGTTTGCGCTCGACCTCTTCGAGGTGGTCTTCAAGATTGTCGATCTGCGCCAGGCTTGCTTCGCCATTCTCCGGCATGCCTGGTGCATCGGAAAGCCGCAGGTCGCTGGGTTTGATTTCTTCGCCTTCACAGAGCGTGTAGGCACGCTCAAGCATGTTTTCCAGCTCGCGCACGTTGCCGGGGAAGCGATAACTCTGCAGTTTTGCCAGCGCATCGGGTTGCAGCCGGGCCGGCGTGTCGCCGCATTCCTGGGCGAGGCGGCGAAGCATCACCTCGGCCAGCTGGGCAATATCCTCGCGGCGCTCGCGCAGGGGCGGCACGCGTAATTCGATGACGTTTAGCCGGTAGTAGAGGTCCTGCCGAAAGCGTCCCGCGGCGACTTCGCTTGCCAGGTCCTTGTGGGTGGCACAAAGAATCCGCACATCGACCACGACTTCCTTGGCGCCGCCAACTGAGCGCACGGCCTTTTCCTGGATCGCCCGCAGCAGTTTCACTTGCATCGGCAGAGGCAGATCGGCTACTTCGTCGAGAAACAGCGTGCCGCCATTGGCCGCCTGGAACAGCCCAGGCTTGTCTTCCATCGCCCCGGTAAAGCTGCCCTTCTTATGCCCGAAGAATTCGCTTTCCATCAGCTCCGAGGGAATCGCCCCGCAGTTGACCGGAACGAATGGCCGCTCGTGACGGGGCCCTTGTTCGTGGATCAGCCGCGCGACCAATTCCTTGCCACTGCCGGATTCGCCACTGATGTAAACCGGTGCCTGGCTGCGCGCAAGTTTCCCGATCTGTTTGCGTAGCACATTCATTGGCGGCGAGGCGCCGAGTAAGCGGCTGTCGACTGTAAGCTCGTTTGGGTTCGGCGTGCGCAGCCGCAGCGCGGTATTGACCAGTTCGCGGAGCCGACCGAGATCCACCGGTTTGGTGAGAAAGTCGAAGGCCCCGGCCTTGAGCGCCCCAATGGCCGTGTCCAGACTGCCATAGGCGGTGATCATCGCGACCGGCAATTGCGGGTACTGCTGCTGAATGAACTGCACCAGCTCCAAACCGCATCCGTCAGGCAGCCGCATATCGGTCAAGCACAGATCGTAGTGCTCGCGCGCCAGGCACTCCTTGGCTTCCTTGAGGTTGCGGGCGCTGCGGGTGTCCAGCTTCATGCGTCCGAGGGTGATCTCCAGGAGCTCACGGATATCGGGTTCGTCATCGATGATCAGTGCTTTCTGGCGAACGGTCATGGTCTCGGTCTTCGACATGGTAGTGCGGGTCCGCAATGTTAACGCTACATGACCTTGGTTGTACCGCGGCCGTGGCCGATGTGTGACCCGTTGCCTTCTCGGCGGGCTCAGCTCAGCTTGCGCGGATGCGCAAAGACGATACGAAAGCAGCTGCCTCCCTCGTCTCGTTCACGGTAATCCAGCCGCGCCTGATTGCTTTCGCAGAGCTCGCGAGAGATATACAGCCCCAGCCCCGTACCCTTGTTCTCGGTGGTGAAGAACGGCTCGAAGATATTCTGGACCTGCTCGGCCGGCACGCCTGCACCATCGTCGAGTACCTCCAGTACGGGGAGGTCGCTCGTCTCGTCTCGGAAGAGTTTCAGCCATACCTGTGCCTGGTCATGTTTCTGGCCACTGTAGCGCAGGCCGTTCTGCACCAGATTGGTTAGCACTTGAATCAGTTGATTCGGGTCCATGCGGGTCTGCAGTGAACTGCCCTGAGTCTCTACGTGGACAATTTGCTGAGGCGGTAGCGTCTGGCGAAATTCGCTGGCGAATCGATGCACCCAGTATTTCAGGTCCAGCAGTTGTGGCTCGGCCTGGCGACGGCGCGACAGCTGCAGCACGTTCTCGATGACCAGGTTCATGCGCCGCGAGTGATCCTGAATGATCTGCGTCAGTCGTAAATCCGCAGCGTCCAGCACCTCTGATTCCTGCAGCAGCTGGGCGGCATGGCTGATCGCCCCGAGCGGGTTGCGGATTTCGTGGGCGATGCTGGCGGTCAGCCGCCCGAGCGACGCGAGTTTTAGCTGCTGGGCCTTCTGTGCGATCTGCGAGATGTCTTCAAGAAACACCAGCGTGTCTTGCTTCACGCCATGCTGCAGCGTAGCGAAGCTCGGCTGCAGCGTAGCGCCGTCAGGCGTGGCCTTGAAGTTGCGCGGCCGCAGGGTCGGATTGTCACGCCAGCGTTGCAGGCCCTTGATAATTTCCGGGCAGCGCGGCGCTAGTCGTTCGCCAGTCAGTGACTGTTGTCCGAGCAGCTCGAGAGCGCCCTGATTGGCAAGCAGCACACGTTCCTGAGGATCGAGGACAAGGATTCCGGTGCGCATGCGCTGCAGAATCTGGGCGTTCAGGGCTTCGAGGTTTGCGACCTCTTCGGCGCGCTGGCGGGCAATGGTTTCGCTGACTTGTAGCCGTCTCGTAAGGCCCTGCACCAACAGTGCGGCGGCGAAGCACAGTGTGCCAAGTGCGGCAGCCTGGACGTACTGACTGCTTGCCGCGCTGTCGCTTAGGCTGAGGTAGAACGTCAGATAGATAAGGCCGGTTGCGGCGACTGCGGCGATGAAAAAGCCGACGCGGCCGTGCAGCAGGATATTGGCGATGGCGACTGCTACGATCAGCAGGTTACCGATGCCGCTTGGCGTACCGCCTGCGAAGTAGAACAGTGCGGCCAGCAGGGTGACGTCCAGTAACGCGAGCGCCAGTACCGGCAGCTCTCGCTTGGGGTTCTGCAGCAAGACGGCTGCGAAGACGTTGAGAATCAGATAGAGCCAGGCGCCGTAGTAGAACGCCGTCGGGTTGGTCATGCGCATCAAATCGTTGTGCAGGTCGCTGCTAATGAGCAGAACCAGCACCAAGCCGATTACGACGCGATAGAGATGATAGAGCCGAAGGATTCGTCGGCCCTTGTAACCGAAAAACGTCAGGTGTTCAGTTCCCACCCGACTTGTTGTCCTGTTCCAGATGCGCCTGGCTGCAATACCACCGATTATGGCTCTGCAGTGCCTGCTCACGTGGCAGATGCACGCCGCATTGAACACAGCGAACTGTCATGACCGTGGTCTGTTGCGGTTTGCCTGCTGCAGGCTTGCTGGTCAGGCGACGCCAGAGCCAGAACGCCGCTGCAATCAGGATGATCCAGAACAACAGTCGAAACAGGCCCATATGTCTACTTCCTGGCTAAGCCGTGCGGGCCTGCCGTTCTGGCAGGCTGCGGTTGGGTACTCAGTCGAACAGGCCGAAGGTCAGATAGCTCCACCAGGAGCGGTCTTCGCTTTGCTCTTCCTTTGCAGCTTCGGTTTCCGCTTCCCGCAACACTGGGCGCAGTTCATCCGGGAGATCCTGGGCAGCATTCTCATACTGACGCACCACGTCGCGGTTGGATTGCGAGCGGTCCGGGGCTTTGTTCTCGGTATCGATCAGGCCGAGTGTGGCGCGGGACAGCCAGCTGCGGTTATCGGCCTCTTCCTGGCTAGGCACGAACTCACCCTCTTCCAGGCTGGGGTGTTGCGGGTAGTTGAGCTTGAGCGTTTCCAGGCTGGTGCCCGCGAGCTCCTCGAGGCCAAGGCGTTGATAGGCTTCGGTCATGACGGCCAGGCCATCACCGACTGCGGGCGTGCCCTGGAAGTTTTCTACTACATAACGGCCGCGGTTGGCAGCGGCGACGTAGGCCTGGCGGCGCAAGTAATAGTCGGCAACATGGATCTCGTTCGCGGCCAACAAGTTACGCAGATAGACCATCCGTGCCTTGGCATCTGGGGAGTAGCGGCTGTTCGGGAAACGAGTGGTCAGCTGGGCGAACTCGTTGAAGGAATCGCGGGCAGCGCCGGGGTCACGCTTGGTCATGTCCAGCGGAAGAAAGCGCGCCAGCAGGCCGCGATCCTGGTCGAAGGAGGCCAGGCCCTTCAGATAGTAGGCGTAGTCGACACTAGGGTGCTGCGGATGCAGACGGATAAAGCGTTCAGCCGACGAGCGAGCGGCTTCCGGCTCGGTGTTGCGGTAATAGGCATAGATCAACTCGAGCTGTGCCTGTTCGGCGAAGCGGCCGAAGGGGTAGCGGGACTCGAGAGCCTTCAGCTTGTTGATCGCACTGGTAAAGCTTTTATTGTCCAGGTCGGCCTGTGCCTGCCGGTACAGTTCCGCTTCGCCGAGGTTTTCACTGATGGTTTCGTTGGACGAACAGGCAGCGGTAAGGGCGAAAATGGCGATCAGCAGCAGGTGTTTCACTTGCATGGCGGCTTGCGTCCCTGTGACGGCTGGCTGTCTTGCGCTGAGCCGTCCTGTTATGATGGGCGCCCCGGCTGACCGGGACAAAGACGCGGTATTTAAACACAAGCGTGTTGCTGAAACCAAAGGCTGCACCCGTGTCGCTGTCGAGGGGCTGCTCAGACTCAGGATCTACCCATAGGCCTCCTGCCTGTCGATCAGAGCATCTCCCCCCTTTCTTATGTAGCGGCTCATCGCCTGTCGCAATCGGTGCGAATTGCACGGTTGCCTCTCCAACTATTGAAGCGCCCTTAATTATGTCCACGATCACCACCCAGGCCATTCATCTCCGCGCCGAGGTGCCCTACGACCTCGGCGGGCAGCGCCTTGATCAAGTTGCGGCACAGCTGTTCTCCGAGCATTCCCGTTCGCGTCTCGCCGCCTGGATCAAAGAGGGTCAGCTCACCGTCGACGGCGCTGTCCTGCGTCCACGGGATACAGTGCATGCGGGTGCCGTTCTGGAGCTTTCCGCCGAGCAGCAGGCTCAGGGCGAATGGGTGGCGCAGGACATTCCGCTGGATATCGTTTTCGAAGACGAACACATTCTGGTGCTGAACAAGCCGTCCGGGTTGGTGGTGCATCCTGCTGCCGGGCACGCCGACGGCACCTTGCTCAATGCCTTGTTGCACCATGTTCCTGATCTGATCAACGTGCCGCGTGCCGGCATCGTGCATCGCCTGGACAAGGACACGACCGGCCTGATGGTGGTCGCCAAGACCTTGCAGGCGCAGACGCGTCTGGTGGAACAGCTGCAGGCACGCAGCGTCAGCCGTATATACGAGGCTATCGTCATCGGTGTGATCATCACCGGAGGCACCATTGATGCAGCCATTGGTCGGCATGGGCAGCAGCGTCAGCGCATGGCGGTGGTCGAGGGCGGCAAGCCTGCCGTGAGTCACTATCGGGTGCTTGAGCGCTTCCGGTCGCACACTCATGTTCGGGTCAAGCTTGAAACCGGGCGTACGCATCAGATCCGTGTGCATATGACCCACATCGGTTACCCGCTGGTGGGTGACCCGCTTTATAGCGGTCGTTTTCGTATCCCGCCGGCAGCGAACCCGACGATGGTACAAACGCTGCGCGATTTTCCACGCCAGGCATTGCATGCGCGCTTTCTGGAGCTCAACCACCCGATCAGTGGCGAGCGGTTGAAATGGGAATCGCCGTTGCCGGATGACTTTGTCTGGCTGCTGACGTTGTTGCAACAGGATCGCGAGGCCTTTAGCGGGTGACCGATTGGCCGGAGAGCTGGATCCGTCCCGACTGGCCTGCACCTCGGCGTGTGAGAGCGTGCGTGACTACGCGCAGCGGTGGCGTGAGCCAGGCGCCTTTCGAAGGCTTCAACCTGGGCGATCATGTCGGCGATGTGCCCGAGCGGGTGTCTGCAAATCGACAGTACTTGCAGCGGCTGCTCGGATGCGAGCCTGCCTGGATGAGCCAGGTTCATTCGAATTGCGTTGTTGAAGCCAATCCGCGCGGTTGCCCCACAGCCGATGCCTGCTGGACGGCTGAAGCGGGTGTTGCCTGTGCGGTACTGACCGCCGACTGCCTGCCGGTATTGTTCTGCGACCTCGACGGGACCCGTGTCGCGGCTGCCCATGCAGGATGGCGTGGGCTAGCTGCCGGCATGTTGGAGGCTACCGTAGCGGCCATGGCGGTGCCTGGGCCGCAATTGATTGCGTGGCTCGGTCCTGCAATAGGCCCTGCGGTATTCGAGGTGGGCGGCGAGGTGCGTGATGCGTTCATCTCTCGCCATCCCGCTTGTTTCGAAGCCTTTACCCCCAGCCATCGCGCGGGTCACTTCATGGCCGACATCTACCAGCTCGCCCGAATCCGTCTGGCTGCGTGTGGTGTTACGGCTGTCTTTGGCGGCGGTTTCTGTACCGTCAGCGATCCCTGTTTTTACTCCTATCGCCGTGCCGCCCGCACAGGGCGCTTCGCCAGCCTGATCTGGCTGGTCTGAGTCGCGCGGCTCACGGCCTTGGCGTCTCGCATCTGACCTGCGTTAAACCACCTGCATGACCTGCGTCAAGGTCGCATGGCTTGAATCTCCAACAATCAACCTCATCTAAGGTCCATCTCGCAGGCTTTCGTTCGAGTGCGTTTCAAGTGCACGGCCTGCCTTACCTAGAAAGGTGATTACATGCGTATCGATCGTTTGACCAGCAAGCTGCAGCTTGCGCTTTCCGATGCCCAATCCATTGCTGTTGGTTTCGACCATTCGTCCATCGAACCCTTGCATTTGATGCAGGCGCTGCTTGAGCAGCAGGGCGGGTCGATCAAACCGCTGCTGATGCAGGTGGGTTTCGACATCAATGGGTTGCGCCAGGCGCTGACCAAAGAGCTTGATCAGTTGCCGAAACTGCAAAATCCGACCGGCGACATGAACATGTCTCAGGATCTGGCGCGTTTGCTCAACCAGGCTGACCGCCTCGCGCAGCAGAAAGGCGACCAATACATCTCCAGTGAACTGGTGCTACTCGCTGCTTTGGATGGCAGCAGTCGTCTGGGCAAGCTGCTGCTCGACCAGGGTGTGAGCAAGAAGGCTCTGGAAAACGCCATCAGCAATCTTCGGGGTGGTGAGGCCGTCAACGACCCCAACGCCGAAGAGTCGCGGCAAGCGCTGGACAAGTACACCGTCGACATGACCAAGCGCGCCGAGGATGGCAAGCTCGATCCGGTGATTGGTCGCGATGACGAAATCCGCCGGACCATTCAGGTGCTGCAGCGGCGCACCAAGAACAACCCGGTGCTGATCGGCGAGCCAGGGGTGGGCAAGACCGCTATCGTCGAAGGCTTGGCGCAGCGCATCGTTAACGGTGAGGTCCCGGACGGGCTCAAGGACAAGCGGTTGCTCGCGCTGGATATGGGCTCGCTGATTGCGGGGGCCAAGTTCCGCGGCGAATTCGAAGAGCGCCTGAAGGCGGTACTGAACGAGCTGAGCAAGCAGGAAGGCCGGGTCATTCTCTTTATTGATGAGCTGCACACGATGGTCGGTGCGGGCAAGGCCGAAGGCGCGATGGATGCTGGCAACATGCTCAAGCCAGCGCTTGCACGTGGCGAGCTGCATTGTGTCGGGGCTACCACCCTTGATGAGTATCGTCAGTACATCGAAAAGGATGCGGCGCTGGAGCGACGCTTTCAACGTGTGCAGGTCGATGAGCCGAGTGAAGAGGACACCATCGCCATCCTGCGCGGCCTGAAAGAGCGCTACGAGGTGCACCACGGTGTCTCCATCACAGATGGTGCAATCATCGCGGCGGCGAAATTATCGCACCGCTACATCACCGATCGGCAGCTGCCGGACAAAGCCATCGACCTGATCGACGAGGCGGCCAGCCGTATCCGTATGGAAATCGACTCCAAGCCGGAGGAGCTTGATCGTCTTGATCGACGTCTGATCCAGCTGAAGATCGAACGCGAAGCGCTGAAGAACGAGGATGACGAGGCCACCAAGAAGCGTCTGGCCAAGCTCGACGAGGAAATCGTCAAGCTCGAACGCGAATATGCCGACCTCGAGGAAATCTGGAAGTCGGAGAAAGCCGAAGTACAAGGCTCTGCCCAGATGCAGCAAAAGATCGAGCAAGCCAAGGCCGAGCTGGAAGCGGCGCGGCGTAAGGGTGACCTGGCGCGCATGGCTGAGCTGCAGTACGGCATCATTCCTGACCTCGAGCGCAGCCTGCAGATGGTCGATCAGCACGGCAAGACCGAGAACCAGCTGCTGCGTAACAAGGTGACCGATGAGGAAATTGCTGAAGTTGTCTCGAAGTGGACCGGTATTCCTGTTTCGAAAATGCTCGAAGGCGAGCGCGAAAAGTTACTGCAGATGGAAGACCTGCTGCACCAGCGCGTGATTGGGCAGCACGAGGCAGTGGTGTCGGTGGCTAATGCGGTTCGCCGGTCGCGGGCCGGGTTGGCCGACCCGAACCGTCCCAGCGGATCTTTCTTGTTCCTCGGCCCGACAGGGGTCGGCAAGACCGAATTGTGCAAGGCTTTGGCCGAGTTCCTCTTCGACACGGAAGAGGCCATGATCCGCATCGACATGTCCGAGTTCATGGAAAAGCATTCGGTTGCACGTCTGATCGGAGCACCGCCGGGCTACGTGGGCTATGAAGAGGGCGGCTACCTGACCGAGGCTGTGCGTCGCAAGCCCTACTCGGTGGTCCTGCTCGATGAGGTGGAGAAGGCGCATCCCGATGTGTTCAATATTCTGCTGCAGGTGCTTGAGGATGGCCGGCTGACCGACAGCCATGGGCGAACTGTGGATTTCCGCAATACCGTGATCGTCATGACGTCGAACCTGGGGTCGACCCAGATTCAGGAGCTGGTGGGCGATCCTGATGCGCAGCGTGCAGCAGTCATGGATGCCGTGAGCCATCACTTCCGGCCGGAGTTCATTAACCGTATCGACGAAGTGGTTGTCTTTGATCCGCTGGCCCGCGATCAGATTGCTGGCATTGCTCGCATTCAGCTGGGCCGCCTGCGGCAGCGATTGGCCGAGCGTGAGCTGAGTCTGGAGCTGACTGACGAGGCCATGGATAAACTGGTTGCAGTAGGTTACGACCCAGTCTATGGCGCACGGCCTTTGAAGCGAGCCATTCAGCGTTGGATCGAGAATCCGCTGGCGCAGCAGATACTGTCTGGTGTCTTCGAGCCTGGCTCGAGCATCTCGGGGAGGGTGCAGGATGACGAGATCGTCTTCGCCTGATGGGTGGGTGCTGGCGCCGTTCCGTCGAGCGGTGCCAGCGGCTTTGTCGCCAGCGGAGCGGGTCGGACTGCCGCATCGTGCAAATCATTGTAGTAAATCGCATTTTTTCTGTTGACAGTCGCGCCGAGAACCGTAAAATGGCGCGCCTCTGAGGGGGGAAAGCAAGCGGTAACGCAGACCACCTGAGGAGCTGGAAATGAAGTTCCGCGATAGCTCAGTCGGTAGAGCAAATGACTGTTAATCATTGGGTCCCAGGTTCGAGTCCTGGTCGCGGAGCCAAATTCCATATCGGGGTATAGCGCAGTCCGGTAGCGCGCCTGCTTTGGGAGCAGGATGTCGGGAGTTCGAATCCCCCTACCCCGACCATTTTTGGGTCGTTAGCTCAGTTGGTAGAGCAGTTGGCTTTTAACCAATTGGTCGTAGGTTCGAATCCCACACGACCCACCAAAATCGCCTCGTTAAGAGACGTGAGAAACCGGGAGATCCGAAAGGGTCTCCCGTTTTTTTTTGGCCTGGATCCCTCTCGTTTTTCACTTCTGTCGCCGGAAAGCTATCCGGTACAGCCAGCGCTTGTCCTCATAATGGCGCTGGCTACCGGCTCAATCAATGAAGCTTGAGGCGTGGCACTGTGCTGGTGCTGAGTTTGTCCCCGATCATCATCAGGCCGGTACGAGCCACGCCGTACAGCGCGATCTGATGCATCCGATACAGGGAAACGTAAAACATCCGCGCTAACCATCCTTCCAGCATCACGTTGCCGGTGAGGTTGCCCATCAGATTGCCTACGGCTGAGAAGCTCGACAGCGATATCAGGGAGCCGTAATCGCGATACCGGTAAGTGGGCAGGTCTTTGCCCTCGAGTCGCCGGGCAATCGATTTAGCGAGTAGCGATGCTTGCTGATGCGCCGCCTGCGCTCGCGGTGGTACGTTGCGATCGCTGTCCGGTTGTGGGCATGCGGCGCAATCGCCGAAGGCGAATATGTTTTCGTCTCGGGTGGTCTGCAGTGTGGGAAGCACCTGCAGCTGGTTGATTCGATTACTTTCCAGTCCGTCTATGTCTTTTAGGAAGCTTGGCGCTCGGATACCGGCAGCCCACACCTTCAAGGTGGCCGGGACAAAGTTGCCATCCTTGGTATGCAAGCCTTCATCGGTCACCTCGCTCACTGCGGCGTCAGTGAGTACCGTAACGCCCAGATCTTTGAGTGTTTGGTGGACCGGCTGGCTGATCCGCTCCGGTAGCGCCGGCAGCACCCGTGGGCCAGCTTCAATGAGCGTGATATGGACGTTTTCCGGCTTGATGCCGTTTAGGCCATAGGCGGCGAGCTCTCGTGCGGCGTGGTGAAGCTCGGCGGCAAGCTCGACCCCTGTGGCGCCAGCACCGACAATTGCCATGTTGATGGTGCTTTGATGGCCTTCAGCGGCATGGGCGCGCATGTAGTGGCTTAGCAGCAGGCGGTGGAATCGTTCTGCTTGCTCACGTGTGTCGAGAAATATGCAGTGCTCGGCGGCGCCCTTGGTACCGAAATCATTGGTCGTGCTACCGACTGCGATCACCAGCGTGTCATAGCTCAGCGTGCGAGCCGGCACCAGCTCGACTCCATGCTCATCGAAAGAGGCTGCAAGGTGTACGCATTTGCGCTCACGCTCCAGACCGCTCATACGACCCATTTGGAACTCAAAGTGGTTCCATTTCGCCTGCGCTACATAGTTGAGCTCGTCAGCGGACGAGTTCAGCGAGCCGGCGGCCACTTCGTGCAGTAAGGGTTTCCAGATATGCGTCAGGTTGGCGTCGATCAAGGTGATACGCGCCTTGCCACGCTTGCCCAGGGTTCTACCCAGGCGGGTGGCAAGCTCCAGGCCGCCGGCGCCGCCGCCAACGATTACGATGCGATGTGTCATGGAATGAACTCATAGGCTTTACGGAATTCGGTTCGGCGCCTTGTGGCGGTCATAGGACCAGGCGGCTAAGGAGGCGGCTCAGCAGCCCCAGGCCGAGTACCACTGCCAGGACTAGCACAAGGAGCAGCCACGGCCGAAAAGGCCGGCGCTCGACTTGGTGCTGAGGCGCGCTGAGGTAGTGGTCAACGCGTTCCTGGTCTTCGGGTTTAAGACGGCTGGGCATACGCACCTCGAAAGGGGATGCAGGCATTCTAGCGGTGCGAGGGCAAAAGCCAAGCGTGACGACGCTTGGCAGTTGGTTCTGGTTGGCTGGATGACAGCGTGGGGCGGGCTAGTGGGGCAATCGCGTGGGGCAGGGTTTCTACCCGTCCCACTTGTCTCTATCGCCCGTTGTTGTTTTTAAGGCTCCGAAGATTGCCAATGACCGATTCCAGGGCGCGGTCGAAGAGAAGCGCATCGTTGAGCAGGCGTATTGCACCGCGACGGAATTCTATCGCGAGGCCCATTCGGGTTTTCTCCAAAACTTTCATGCCAGTGCGGTTGACGAAAATATATTTGCCCGTGGGCTTTATCACCGCTGCAAGCTTGCAGCGGAGCTTGTGCTCTTCGTCCTCCTGAAACTCGACCCAGCTGCCGACTCGCAGGTTATCGACCTGCATGAGCGCTTCGTCGTTGTCGTCCAGATTGATTTCCGGCTCATGCTCCCGGGTTTCACCTGGGGCGAGTAAAACGATCTCCTCGTTGACCTCAACCATCGCTGAACTGGCCGGTTCGTTGACGGGATCTTCGCGTGGAGGCAGTTCCAGCTTCTGGTCGGCTGCAGAACTACCTAGGTCGAGTGGTTCGCTGGCTGGCGCAATTTTGGCCGGTTTGTTGAGCTGCTGTAGGGTCTGCACATGCAGCGCTTCGAGTCGGGTAAAGAAATCGCTGGTAGAGAAGGGGTCAAACGCCGCGCTTACCAGGCCGTCACGAAGGTTCTTCAACAGGCTTGGAACAAGCTCCAGTAGTCGCGCGCGGGACTCGAGATCTTCGTGTGGCGCAACGCTCCATATAAGGTCATCCATAGTGGCCAGCGCAGCCTGCCACTGTTCGGACTGAGTGCCATGCTTCAGGCAGGTCAGCAGTAGAACCTTGCTCCACGCTTCTTGTAGCAGTCGAACAACAACTTCGGGCAGGGTTTTGCCGAGCAGTCGCTGATTAAGCGCATGTTCGACCTCCTGGCGGGCCATTTCGGCTTTAGCGCGTCCTTCTTCGGCGTCCCGCGTGCGCTGTTCTAGCAGTTCGCTACGGCGTCGCTCGTCGCCGGTGAAGGCGAGGAAGTCGGCGAGCAGTTCGGAGAAGATGGCAGGATCATCGACAAAATCGTTCAGCAGGCGCGCCACAATCTGCTCGATTTTCTGGTACAGGCTGTCGCGCTGGACTTCGTCCTGATCGGCCCAGCCCATTGAGGCTGAGGCGATCTCATTAAGCAGACGTCGGGCTGGGTGACTGCCTCGGCTGAAGAAAGTCTTGTCCAGCACCGCTACTTTTAGCACCGGGATTTGCAATCGTCCGATCAGTGCCTTGAGTGAGTCGGGCAGGGTGCGGTCGTCGAGAATGAACTCGAACAGCATCGACACAAGGTTTATGACGTCTTCGTCGACTTCGCCGACCACGCGTGATTTGCCGCTCTTGGCGCTGACCCGATGCAGCAGTTGCTCTAGCTGGTCCTGCAGATCGAACTCATCGACCTGCTGCGGTGCGCGTGACTGCAAATGCGAGAGCAGCCGCATCAGATCGTTGCTGGAGATCGGAATGGCGTCGCTGGGCAGGTTACGGGCCGGTAGCGCACTTCCGCGCAGTTCCGAAAGCAATGCCTGGAGGCTGCCGAAAGCTTCCTGAACGCTACTGTCAACGTATGCGGGTGCTTCGCTGAAACCCGCTCCAGACCTTGAAGGGCTGTTTCCTGACGCGACTGGGCGGTTTGACGAGCGGCGTGGCTGCGCTGATTGCAGTTCCGGCAGGACGCTCGCCGCCACCAGTATCTGGTTGGATTCGGCATACAGCTGCTCAAGATCGGTCAGCACGTAACGCTCGAACAGCTTGAGAATGATCAGCTTAACCTTGATCTCGACGCCCAGGCTGCGGCAGGCCTCGAGGAAATACTCACAGAGTTGCTGGGGGCCCAGCGGATTGTTCTTGTCGTCCAGCTTTTTGCTGACGAGGACGTTGATGCGGGTTGTGAGGTGGCTGAGTGGCTGAGTGGCGCGGCTCATTACCTTCGCGACCATGGTGTCGATCGCGACCGACTCTTCCAGTTCGTCGTTCTGCACCAGCGCTAGGCTCTCAAAGGATGCTTCCTGCGGCGCGGGCTTACCGATTTCGTATTGGTTGAGTTTGGAAAAAGATTCAAAAACCTGTTGCAGGAAGCTGCGCTCGATGCCGCGGCGCTTCATACGCAGATCACGCATAGCCTCAAAAAAAGCGTTCTGTTCGGCGTTGCTGGTGGCGCGGTCGGCAATCTCAAAGAGCGAGTCGTCAGCGTTGTCGAACAGTGTCTGCAATGCCAGGCGCAGCTGCTGGGCGGCTTTATCGCGCACGCTGATGAGCGCGACAGGTAGTCTCCCTGCCGGCGAGGTGGGCTTTTGCTCGGCGCTGGCCTTGAGGTGCACCACTTTCGCATCGGTTCGCATCGAGACTCTCCGGTCGCCTGTGATTCAAGCGCTGTACATTTGTAGCATGCCGCTGATTTTAGGCGGGGGCAACGGCCGAAATCGCTTGGGCTGGGCTCGCCATTTCTGTGGCGCCAATTTATGAGTCCATTATATGCCGCTTGTTCACTAGCCTAGCGCGGTTTTGTTTTGGACATGAAGCAGCTCACAGATACTCGCGTGTTTCCTACAGGTGGTCGGAAAATGCCGAGCGCACCAAGAGCCACATGACGTTTCATCCGGTTCGGTTCATGCGTCATGACCAGCGCAACCTTTATACTTTGCTGAATTATCTGGGAGCCCACCGTGACCAATATCACTCTTGCAGACTTGTCCGCCGAAATCGAAACCAATGTACGCAAGGCGCTGATGGAGGATGTTGGCGCCGGCGATATCACCGCGCAGTTGATCCCTGCAGAGCGGCTCGCCCAAGCGGTGATCATCACTCGCGAGGCGGCCGTTATCAGTGGTACGGCTTGGGTCGACGCGGTGTTCCGGCAGCTGGACCCGCGGGTGGCTGTGCATTGGCGTGTGGTCGATGGCGAACAGGTTGCGGCGGACCGTGTGCTGTTTCAACTGGAGGGCCCTGCACGTGCGCTGCTAACTGGCGAGCGCGCGGCGTTGAATTTCCTGCAAACATTGTCGGGGGTTGCGACCCGTTGCCGACATTATGCCGATCTCGTCGAAGGCACTGGTGTGCGGCTGCTTGACACGCGCAAGACTATTCCTGGGTTGCGTCTGGCGCAGAAGTACGCAGTTACTTGTGGCGGTTGCCATAACCATCGAATCGGGCTGTACGACGCCTTTCTGATTAAGGAAAACCACATTGCTGCCTGCGGCGGGATCGCTGAAGCCGTCGCAGCCGCACACCGCATCGCTCCGGGCAAGCCGGTCGAGGTCGAGGTCGAGAGTCTTGACGAGCTGGAGCAGGCCCTACGCGCAGGCGCTGATGTGGTAATGCTTGATGAGCTTAGTCTGGCGGACATGCGCACCGCGGTGGGCGTTACGGCGGGGCGGGCGAAACTGGAGGCGTCGGGAGGGATTGATGACGGTACGCTGCGTGCGATTGCCGAGACCGGCGTGGACTATATCTCCATCGGCGCGTTGACCAAGCATGTGCGTGCAGTTGACCTGTCCATGCGTCTAACGCAATAACGCAACACGAGGCGGCACCAAAGTGCCGCCAATCAGGCTCAGTGCTTGCTTTTCAGACCGAAGTTTTCATGCAGCGTGCCGGGTACATCCGCGTCTTTGGGCGCGTAATCCTTCGGCGGTTCGGTGAACGTGGGCGAGCTGAGGCGCTCACGGTGGCTATGATTCTCCTCGCTGTGCAGCGCCGCTTGCAGGCGCTGGCGAGTCTGCTCGTCAAGCGCCAGCTTGTCCGCACCTTCTGACAGGTGATCCTGCATGTCCTGATAGCTGTTAGTCAGCTTGCGCAACAAGCTGGCCGTGGTATTGAAATGGGTCACCACTTCGCTTTGATAGGTGTCCAGGCGCTCTTGCAGTTCGTCCACCTGGCGCTGTGTGCTATTCGGCGCGCTGTTTCGCGCAATCAGGTAACCAATGACGATGCCGACGATCACGCCGACGATCGGGAGCAACCAGGTCGCGAAGGTCTGTTCCACGAATACTTCCTCTATAAAAACGGCTGTGCTGTTCAGCAGCGAAACCTTGCGCTGGCGGTCGGGCAGGGCGACTGTCGGGCCGGGACGCAGCTGCTATGCGCGGGCGCACCGCCTGATGCGGTGGTTTTTCCACGGCTTGATACGTTAACGTCTCGTTCCTGCCCTGTATACCGCAACACGCTATGGCGATCACCGCGCAGGGTGTAAGCAAGACGAGCCAATTAGCCCCAAGGTCACGGAGTTACTTTGTTGAAACGCGAAAACCCCATATCCATAGAGGGTCCGGCCGGCGTGCTGGAGGGCCTGCATTTCGATCAGCCCGAAGCGTGCGGACTGGCGCTGATCTGTCATCCCAACCCGGTCAAGGGTGGGACCATGCTGAATAAGGTGGTGTCGACCTTGCAGCGCACGGCTCGCGATGCGGGTTATGCAACGCTTCGGTTCAACTTTCGTGGGGTTGGCGGCAGTGCTGGGCACCATGACATGCACACCGGCGAAGTCGACGACGCCGAGGCCGCGCTGCGCTGGTTTCAGGCGCAGCACCCAGGATTGCCGCTGACATTGTTGGGTTTTTCCTTCGGTGGCTTCGTTGCGGCGGCGCTAGCGGGGCGGCTCGAAGCCCGAGGCGAAGCGTTGGAAAGACTGGTTCTGGTTGCGCCCGCGGTTTCGCGTCTTGTTGATCAGCCATTGGCTGAACGCTGCAAGTTGACCATCATCCAGCCCGACGATGATGAGGTCATCGAGCCAGCGTCGGTACATGCATTTTCCGCCGGGCTTCAGCATCCCCATGAATTGCTGAAAGTGGCAGAATGCGGCCACTTTTTTCACGGCAAGCTGGTAGAGCTGAAAGAGCTGGTCGCGCCGCGATTGGGCTAGCGGTGAGCTAGTCGCCGCACGTGCTGCACGATCACTCAAACTGGCCGTGGCTCGCTCCATTTTCAACGGAACGCCAGCAGGTTTGCCGCTGGCGTCGACCGAATCGAGATCAACGTATGAAAACCCGAATTCTCACCGGTATCACCACCACCGGCACGCCTCATCTGGGCAATTACGCCGGCGCCATCCGCCCGGCCATCTTGGCCAGCCGGGAGGCCGATGCCGACTCTTTCTACTTTCTCGCCGATTACCACGCGCTAATCAAATGCGACGACCCGCTGCGCATCCAGCAGTCGCGTCTGGAAATTGCTGCAACCTGGCTGGCCTGTGGCCTGGATGCGGATCGGGTGACCTTCTACCGCCAGTCCGATATTCCCGAGATACCCGAACTGACCTGGCTGTTGACCTGCGTCGCGGGCAAGGGCCTGCTGAACCGTGCTCACGCTTACAAGGCGTCAGTAGACAAGAACGTCGAACTCGGTGAAGACCCTGACGCGGGCATTACGATGGGCTTGTTCAGCTATCCGGTGCTGATGGCGGCCGACATCCTCATGTTCAATGCACACAAGGTGCCGGTCGGGCGCGATCAGATTCAGCATGTGGAAATGGCGCGCGACATTGCCCAGCGCTTCAATCACCTGTTTGGCAACGGCAAAGAGCTGTTCACCCTTCCCGCTGCGGTGATCGAGGAAAGCGTGGCGACGTTGCCTGGCCTCGATGGGCGCAAGATGTCCAAGAGCTACGACAACACCATCCCGCTGTTCGCCAGCGCTAAGCAGCTGAAAAGCACGATCGCGCGCATTGTCACCGACTCCCGGCTGCCCGGTGAGCCTAAGAATCCAGACGACTCCCACCTGTTCACCATCTACCAGGCATTTGCCACCCCGGCGCAATTGGCCGAGTTCCGCGCCGAGCTGGTCAGCGGTCTGGCCTGGGGCGAGGCCAAGCAGCGCTTGTTCGACCTGCTCGATCGCGAGCTGGGCGAGGCGCGAGAGCGCTACCACACCCTGATGCAGCGCCCGGGAGATCTGGAGGATATCCTGCAGGCAGGTGCCGCCAAGGCGCGCAAGGTCGCAACGCCGTTCCTCGGCGAATTGCGGGAATCGGTGGGGCTGCGGAATTTCCGCAGCGAAGTGGCCAGTGCCGCGCCGGTGAAGAAAAAAGGTGGCAAGGCCGCTCGCTTCGCCAGTTTCCGCGAAACTGACGGCAGCTTCCGTTTCCGTTTTTTTGCCGCCGATGGAGAAGAGTTGCTGTTGTCACGGCCGTTCAGCGATCCCAAGGCGATTGGTGCGCTGAGTCAGCGCCTGATCGCGCAGGGCGTGGATTCCCTGGAACTCCGAGCCGATGAAGACAATCAATTTACCCTGTGGCTAGACGGCGATTGCATCGCTGACAGCCCCAGCTACGCCGATGAGCAGGCTTTGGAAGCAGCCATGCTGCGTCTGCGCCAGGCATTGGCGACGCTTGCTGCGTAACTCCCGCACCGGATGCGCCGATCGTGGTCGGCGCTTCCCTGCTGATCTCATACGAGGCTCCAGCAATTGAACGACCTGAGTAAATTGCCAACCACCCAGGGCGCGGCTAAAGTGTCGGCCCCGTTTCACTACCCAGAACCCGCCATGACCCCTCTTGAGCGCTATCAGGAAGACCTGAAACGTCCTGACTTTTTCCACGATGCCGCCCAGGAAACCGCGGTGCGACATCTGCAGCGTCTGTATGACGATCTGGTCGCTGACGACCGCAACAAGTCCGGGCTGCTTGGCAAGCTGTTCGGCAAGAAGCACCAGGAGCCGGTGAAAGGCCTGTATTTCTGGGGCGGAGTTGGCCGCGGCAAGACCTATCTGGTTGATACCTTCTTCGACGCGCTGCCCATTGAGCGAAAGACCCGTACGCACTTTCACCGTTTCATGAAGCGCGTGCACGAAGAGATGCGCACGCTCAAGGGTGAGAAGAACCCGCTGACCATCATCGGCAAACGCTTTGCGGATGAGTCGCGGGTGATCTGTTTCGACGAATTCTTCGTGTCGGATATCACTGACGCGATGATCCTTGCGACCTTGCTGGAAGAGCTTTTCAAGAATGGCGTCAGCCTGGTCGCAACGTCCAACATCGTGCCGGACGGGCTCTACAAGGATGGCCTGCAACGTGCGCGCTTCCTGCCAGCGATCGAGCTGTTGAAGAAGCACACCGAGATCGTCAACGTCGACAGCGGTATCGATTACCGTCTACGTGCGCTCGAACAGGCCGAGCTCTACCACTTCCCGCTGGATGCCGAGGCGGAGCAGAGTCTGGAAAAGAGCTTCCGCAGCTTGCTGCCGGAGAAGTGCCGGGTTCAGGAAAACGAACCCCTGATGATCGAGAACCGCGAGATCGTTGCGCGCAAGGTTGCCAGTGGCGTGGCCTGGTTCGAGTTCCGTGAACTCTGCGACGGTCCGCGCAGCCAGAACGACTACATCGAGCTGGGCAAGATCTTCGATGCAGTGCTGGTTTCCAACATCGAGCGGATGGACGTTTCCAAGGACGACATGGCACGTCGGTTCATCAACATGGTTGACGAGTTCTACGACCGCAACGTCAAGCTGATCCTGTCGGCCGAGGTTGAGTTGAAAGACCTGTATGCAGGCGGCCGGCTTGAGTTCGAATTCCAGCGGACCCTGAGTCGTCTGCTGGAGATGCAATCCCACGAATATCTGTCGCGCCCGCACAAGCCCTGATAACGCTCATGCGTCACCCGCGGCAAGTCTGCTTCTCGCATGACTTGCCGTTTGTGTTTTATGACTCAGGCGCTTTTATGGCGATACTGCTGCCGATACTGATTCGGCGACAGCTCGGTGTGCTGGCGGAACAGGCGGGCGAAGAAGCTCGCGTCGTCGTAACCCACTTCGTAGCTGATGGTCTTGATGCTTTTTCGGGTCGTGGAAAGCAGAGTCTTTGCCGTTTCGATGCGCAATCGCTGGAGATAGTGCAGCGGCTTGTCGCCAGTGGCCGTCTGGAACCGGCGCATGAAATTGCGAATGCTCATGCCGTGATCGCGCGCGACATCTTCGAACCGAAATTTCTCCGCGAAATGCTCCTCAAGCCATTCCTGGATCTGCAAAACCCGGGTGTCCAGGTGAAGCTTCTGTCCGCCGAAGCCTATTCGCCCCGGATTGTAGTTGCGCCGGACCTCGAACAGGATGTCCCGCGCCATGCCTTGAGCGATATGGGCGCCGCAGTAGCGCTCGACCAGATGGATATAAAGGTCGCAGGCTGACGTGGTGCCGCCCGCACAGTAAAGATTGTCGCTGTCGGTCAGGTGCTTTTCCTGAGTGAATAGAACGCGCGGAAACCGTTCGACGAATTCATGGGCGAAACGCCAGTGAGTGGTGCCCTCACGGCCGTCAAGCAACCCCGCAGCAGCCATCCAGAAGGCCCCGCTGGCCTCGCCGCAGATCGCGCTGCCGGCCGCATGCCGCTCCTGTAACCAGGGCGAAACCTGCGGGTAGCGCTGGCAGATAGCGTCAAAGTCGCCCCAGAACGCCGGTAGGATCACGGCGTCTGCCTCATCCAGGGCTCCATCCACTTCAATGCGCGGGCCGCTGAATGTACTGACCGACAGCCCGTCCGGGCTGACCAATGACGTCTCGAACGCGGGGTTGAGATCGAGTCCCAGCTGCTTGCCGTAGCGCAGGCTGGCCATGTGGAAGAAGTCCTTGGCATGGAGCAGGGTGGAGGCGAACACACCGTCTGTTGCCAGAATACTGATACGTTTCAAGGGAGGGACGGTGAGCATGCGAGATCAGGCTGTTCCGATTGTTATTGTTTGGGGCAAAGCAGGGTAAAACTGCCGCAGTCCGGCGGGAGCGTCTTATTTTTTCGCCTGACTGTCCAGTCCCAATGAGGTGCGGCTGTGGAACCGTATTTGCGGGCGACCGTCAGATCAGGCTGAGAGGACCACCATGACAGAACCTAGATCGCAACCTCGCGCTGACCTTCAGCGTTGGAGCGGAAGCACTGCTGATGCCCGCGCAATCCAGACCCAGCTAGCCGACAAGGTCGTCCTGGCCGATGAGTTCGGTCCGTTAAAAGTGATCGCCGGCGTCGATGTGGGCTTCGAGGACGGCGGCAAGATCACCCGTGCCGCGGTCGTGCTTCTCGATGCCGAAACCCTCGAACCGCTGGCGCAAGCGCTGGCGCGGATACCGACTTGTATGCCTTACATTCCGGGGCTACTGTCGTTTCGCGAACTGCCTGCCGTGCTGCAGGCGCTCGACTCCCTCGATCAGACGCCCGATCTGATTTTTTCCGATGGGCATGGCATCGCTCATCCGCGTGGTCTTGGTATTGCGGCTCATCTGGGTGTCGTTACCGGACTGCCGACCATCGGCGTCGCGAAGAAGATCCTGATCGGGACGCATACGGCGCTCGGCGAGCAGCGGGGCGAGCAGGTCGATCTGTTGGACAAGGGCGGAAAGGTGATCGGCACGGTTCTACGCAGCAAGGACAAGGTGCGTCCGCTGATCATTTCACCGGGCAACCGGGTCAGCCTGGAAACCGCACCGCAATTAGTCATGCGTTACGTCACCCGCTATCGGTTGCCCGAACCAACCCGGCTTGCCGATCGCCTGGCCTCGCGCCGTGATGAGAAGCGCGCCGGTCCTCAGCAGCCGATGGAGTTGCAATAGCCTGACTGCTTGCAGCGGGGTGGTTGCAGGCGCTAGCCTTCAGACCCGCAGTTCAACCAGGTTTCGCCGTGATGCAGCTGGATCATGCGACAGGATGGTGCCGAGGTGTACGCCATTGCCCCTCGCCCAACTTCAACCAGCGTCCGGATGGCGAGATTTCGCTGCTGGTCATCCACAACATCAGCCTGCCGCCTGGCCAGTTCGGGACCGGGAAAGTCCAACAGTTTTTTCAGAACTGTCTGCCGTGCGACGAGCATCCCTTCTTCGAAGAAATAGCGAACCTGCAGGTGTCAGCGCACTTTCTGATCGAACGTGATGGCGCGATCACTCAGTTCGTCTCTTGTCTGGAGCGCGCCTGGCACGCCGGTGTTTCCTGTTTCGGTGACCGGCAAAGTTGCAACGATTTCTCCATTGGGATCGAGCTGGAGGGCACTGATGAAAAGCCGTTCAGCGAAGCCCAGTACGACAGCCTGATCTCACTGTGTCGCCTGCTTCAGCAGGCCTATCCGGCGATCACGCCGGAGCGCGTCTGTGGCCATAGCGATATCGCGCCGGGACGCAAGACCGATCCCGGTCCCGCATTTGATTGGCAACGTTTGCGCACGGCCTCGATCGTTGCCTGAACTGCCCTGACAGGATTCGATAGATGATTTTTCTCGTGGTGTTCTTGGCCCTGGTCATCGATAAGCTCACCGATTGGCGGCGTGCGGTGCAGGATGACGGACCCTGGCTGCGCCTGCTGGAGCGCGTCGAGGGCGGCACGGAGTCGAGGCGCGGTCCATGGCTAAGTCTGGCCATTCTGGTGCTGCTGCCGGTGCTGGTGCTCGGCTTGCTGTTGATGGCGCTCGAGCCACTGGCCTATGGCTGGCTAAGCCTTCCCCTGCACCTGCTGGTACTGCTTTACAGTCTGGGTCGAGGCCAGGGCAAGCGTGAGCTCGGGCCGTTCCGCGATGCCTGGCGTCGTGGCGATGACGAAGCTGCAGCACTGGTCGCCGAGCGTGACCTGGGACTCAGCGCGACGGATGCGCCGGGCCTATTACGTGCCGTGGAAGCACAGCTGCTCTGGCGCAGCCATCAAGGCTTCTTTGCCGTGATCTTCTGGTACGTACTGCTTGGTCCCGTGGCGGCGCTCGCCTATCGGCTGCTTGCGTTGACCATCGAGCACGCCAAGGCCGAGGCCATACGCGAGCGGGCGGGCCAGTTCAGGCATGCCTTCGACTGGCTACCGGTGCGGGTGCTGCTGGCAAGCTTCGGCTTGGTCGGCAATTTCGTTGCGGCTAATCGCGCCATGCTGGCTGATTTGTTGCACTGGGGTGTTCCTGCTCGGCAGCTCTTGGCCGAGGTCGGCCCAGTGGCGGCTGACCTGGGCGAACCCTACGCCGGGCAGGCGGGCATCGGGCGCCTCGACAGTCTCGCCGCCTTGCTCGTGCGTGCTCGCATCCTCTGGTACGCGGCAATCGCACTCTGGATTCTGCTCCTCTAGCGAATCGATGCCGCTCAGCGCTCGGTAGAGACACTCCGCACAATAGGCGCTCCGCATAAGTGCGGTGGATATGCCGGAATCGGCGTGTCTTCTGCCAGTTGTCGGGGTGTCACTCTGCCATTACCTTAAGTTACATGAGCACCGTCCGATATCCCGTATAAGTTTTCTCGCACCCTTCTCTGACGAGCCCTGCCGCAGTCTCGACGCTGATGGCAATACAACAATAATTGGGAGACGTCTTTTGAAAAGTCTGTTGTATCCGGCCATCGCCCTGATGAACCGTCTGAGCTTCGGCATGAAGTTCAGCCTGATCAGCGTTCTGTTTTTCGTCCCAATGCTGCTGACCAATTTCTATCTGGTGCGCGACTCCTACGAGGAGTTCGTCGGCACCCGCACTGAGTTGCGCAGCCTGGAACTGCTGGGCACGGCCTTGCAGCTACGCCGGGAAATGGAAGACTGGAAAGATCTGGTCGAGATCGAAGGCATTATCGGGCAGACCGGTGAAGTGCAGGCGCTGATCACCCGACTGGCCAATGCCGAAAGAGAACTTGCCGCGCGAATGCAGAACCTGACGCCGGTCAGCGATAACCCTGAGCAGGTCGCCGAATTCGAAGCGCGCCGGGATGAGCTCGGTGCTGCACTGCGTGAGGCTCAGTCGCAGCAGTCCTTGCAAGCAAAAGCCGCTATGGCGCGGGCGGTGTTGGCCAAGGCGCAGGTAATGATCAAGCTGATCGCCAGCCAGTCGGGCTTGAGTCAGGACAGTCAGCGTGATGTCCGCTTACTCTCTGAGCTTCTGACCTCGGCGACGCCAACCATCACCGCTGCGCTCGGTGAAGGTCGGGCGGTGGGCTCTTACACCTTTGGTCAGGGCTATTTGAACTCCGATGCCAGCAACAAACTGGACGACCTGCTGCTCGAGCTGGAGAAGCAGCAAGCGCAATACGGTGCCCAACTGCATGACGTGCTGGGCAGCAGCCCCGCCGCCCAGAGCCAACTTGATACACAGGCAAAGGCGAGCCGCGACTCTCTGCAGTCCAGCAGCGATATCTTCCAGGATCAGGTGATCATGGCCGAGGCGCTGGATCAGCCCTGGGAAAATTTCTACGACCTGATCAGCGCCGAGATGGCGAAAACCTATGCGCTCAACGACGCCATCCTCGCCTTCCTGGATGACCAGCTCGAGCAGCGCCTGGAGCAGAAGCAATTACTCATGGTCCTGCTGCTGGCCGCACTGGCAGTGGTGTTTGTACTGATCGTCTACCTCTACAGCGCGTTCTACATGTCTACCCGCGCATCGCTGCGCAGCCTCGGTGCCACCATGGACCGAGTGGCGGCAGGGGATATGACAGCGCGTTTCAAGGTACAAAGCCGCGACGAGCTGGGTGAGCTGGGTCAGGTGTTCAACGAGACGGTGTCGAAAATCCGCGAACTTATCGAGCGCGTCGGACATACAGTCGGCGAAGTGGAGCGTCAGGCTTCGCGCGTGGAAACCGTCTCTGGCGAGAGCAACCAGACGGTGTCCGAGCAGCGCGGACAGATCGAACAGGTCGCTACGGCTATGAACGAGATGTCGGCGACCGCGCAGGAAGTGGCCACCAGCGCTGAAGCCGCAGTGGGCAGCGCTCAGAGTGTCAATGAGGAAACCGTCAGCGGTCGCACCCTGGTCGAGGCGCAGGTGAGCGGCATCGGCCTGCTGGCCGCCGAGATCGAACAATCGGTCAGTGTGATCAATCAGCTGGCAAGCGACAGCAAAGCCATCAGCCAGGTATTGGATGTCATCAAGGGCGTGGCCGAGCAGACCAACCTGCTGGCGCTCAACGCGGCAATCGAGGCGGCACGCGCAGGCGAGCAGGGCCGCGGCTTCGCTGTTGTGGCTGATGAAGTGCGCAGCCTGGCCAAGCGCACCCAACAGTCCACCGAAGAAATCGAGCAGATGATTGGTCGCCTGCAGGGCGGCGTCGGTGCGGCGGTCAAGACCATGCACTCCAGCCACTCAATGGCTGAACAAACGGTCAGCCAGTCGGCCCAGGTTCAGCAGGCACTTGAGAACATCCTTGGTGCGGTCGGTGTCATCGTTGACCAGAATCACCAGATCGCCGCGGCCGCCGAGCAACAGACCGCCGTTGCTCATGACATTGATCGCAACATTGTCGCGATCAACGAGGCTGGGCAGCGCACCGCCGAGGGCGCAGGCCATACCGAGCAAGCGAGTCGCGAGCTCACCGAGCTGGTGGGGCGCTTGCAGCAATTGATCGGTGCATTCCGCGTCTGATCCTGCCGCTCGTTAAGCGGCGCCCAGTCGCTTGTCGGCGTTGTGTCTAGGAAGTGATGTTGGGCAGAGCGGGCCTGGGCTGAGCGCGCTCACTTCCAGCCAAACAACTCGCGGCTGTTGCGATAGCTGGCGTCTGCCAGCTCGTCTGGGCTGATGCCGCGCAGTTCGGCCAGCTCTCTGCAGATGTCCGGGAGGAATTCCGGGCTGTTGCGTTGGCCGGCGTGGCTGTGGGGTGTGATGTCCGGGGCGTCGGTTTCCAGGACGATGCTCTCGAGTGGCAGTTGCTGCAGCACACGGTGCATGCGGTGCGCCTGGGGCCAAGTACCGGCGCCGCCCAGGCCGAGCTTGTAGCCGAGCTTGATGTACTCCCGCGCTTCTTCCCAGCTGCCACTGAAGGCATGTGCGATGCCGGTGCGCTTGAGCTTGTAGCGCTTCAAGGCGGCGACCATCGGCGCGTGGGCGCGGCGAACGTGAAGCAGTACCGGCAGTTCGAATTCGTTGGCCAAGTCGAACTGTGCTTCGAGCAGCTCTTGCTGGCGATCCTTGTTCGGGTTCTCGATGTAATAGTCGAGGCCGATCTCGCCGATGGCGCAGAGCTTGTCTTGGCCGCGCAAGCGCTGCAGCCAGTCGCGCAGCGCGTCGATATGCTCCGGTCGGTGATCCTGCAGGAACACTGGATGCAGGCCCAGCGCGGCATAGACGGCTGGCTCGTCCAATGCCATCTGCCAGACCCTGTCCCAGTTCGCCTGATGCACGCCAAGCACCAGAACGCGCTCGACTCCAGCCGTGGCGCAGCGGTCCAGCACCTCACCACGGTCCGCGTCGAAGGGATCGAAGTCGAGATGAGTGTGGGTGTCGATCAAGGGCAAGGCTGGCTCTCCTTCAGTGGGTGCGTGGCAGTGCGTCAGCGGTGAGATTCTTCTTCGATCTGGATATCGCTGACGCCCAGTTCGGCCATGCGGCTGTGCTCGCTGGCGCGTTCCGGAATTTCCCAGGGCGCGTCGACGCTGGCGCGGGGCTCTTTGACGTGGTGTAGCAGGATCTCCAGCTCGGCTTGCTCCATGGCAGGCGCTTCGAAGGCGCTCATTGTCAGCGAGGCGGGTTCGCCATTGATCAGGTAATGGATGCGGTAGCGTTTCAGTTCGGTCATGGCTGGGCTCTTTGCGGTGGCATGTGACGCATCCGACCGCTAAATCGCTCTCAGGCTCCCGATTCATCACGCTCCGAGTCGAGCAGGGCGGCTTTTCGCTCGACACCCCAGCGGTAACCGGTCAGTGCCTGGTTGGCGCCCACCACGCGATGACAAGGCACCAGCAAGCCCACCGGGTTGCTGGCGCAGGCACGGGCTACAGCGCGCGCATGACTGCCAAGGCTTGCTGCCAGCTCACCGTAACGTCGGGTCTCGCCCGGCGGAATGCTCCGCAACGCCTGCCAGACTTGTTGCTGGAATGCAGTACCACGCAGGTCCAGCGGCAGCTGCGCGGCGCGGGTGGGCTCTTCCAGCTGGGTGATAATTGAACGCAGCCATTCGCCGAGCCCAGCCTGATCGGGCAGCAGATTTGCTGCCGAGAAACGGGAGCGCAGTTCTTCGAGTAACGCCTGCCGTTCATCTCCGAACAACAGTGCGCATATCCCCTTTTCGCTGGCCGCCACCAGCAGCAGCCCCAAGGGGCACGGGCTGGTGGCATAGCGCAGGGTTTCGCCGGCACCTTTGCGTCGGCGCTGGGCCGGGCTGATCGCGGCGGTGTGCTGATAGGCGCCGCGCGTGCTGCCGTAGCCGGCGTCCAAGGCTGCGCCAAGCACTGACTCGGCATCCGGCAGCTGCATCTCCAGCCGCTCTCGTCGGCGCGCTGCGGCCCAGGCGCGAGGCGTCAGGCCGGTTCGCGCCTTGAATGCGCGTGCCAGATGCGACGATGACAGGCCGATACGGGCAGCCAGCTGCTCCAGGGTCATCGGTTCGACGCTCTCATCCAGCAGGCGGCAGGCGGCGATTACCAGCTCATCGAGCTGTTCGGCGAGGCTCTTGCCTTGAGGCAAACAGCGTCTGCACGCGCGGAAACCGGCGGCCTCGGCCTCGTGGATGTGGCTGAAAAAGCTGACACCCTCGCGTCGGGGACGACGTGCCGGGCAGCTCGGACGGCAAAAGATTCGGGTCGAATGCACGGCAAACACGAAGCGCCCATCGAAGCTCGGATCGCGATCGCAGAGCGCTTGCCAGCAGTGGTCGAAATCGAGCATTGCAGTGCTCCCTGGGTGAATGAGCGCGATTGTCCGCCCTGGCCGGCTCCGATGCCAATCCACAGTACGCTTTCAAACTTGCGGGCGAGCATGGAAGCCCGTTCGTGATTGCCGTAACCTGCAGATCTGCATAGTCAAATAGGGTCTGTAAGCCGCTGATGAAAACGCCAAAACGACTCGAGCCGTTGGTCGAGGATGGGCTGATCGACGAAGTGCTGCGCCCGCTGATGAGCGGCAAGGAAGCAGCGGTTTATGTAGTGCGCTGTGGTGATGAGCTACGTTGCGCCAAGGTCTACAAGGAAGCCAACAACCGCAGCTTCAGACAGGCCGTCAAATACCAGGAAGGCCGCAAGGTTCGTAGCAGCCGCGATGCTCGCGCCATGGCCAAGGGCTCCAAGCACGGGCGCAAAGAGAAGGAAGAAAACTGGCAGAACGCTGAAGTGGCCGCCTTGTTCAGGCTGGCGGATGCGGGCGTGCGTGTGCCCAAACCGTATGACTTTCTCGATGGCGTGCTGCTGATGGAGATGATCTCCGGCGAAGACGGCGATGCCGCTCCACGTCTCAACGACGTCGACCTGCACCCCGACGATGCGCGGGAATTTCATGCCTTCATGATCCATGAAGTGGTCAAGATGCTCTGCGCCGGGCTGGTGCATGGCGACCTCTCCGAGTTCAACGTGCTGCTTGATGAGCATGGGCCAGTGATCATCGACCTGCCTCAGGCAGTCGATGCGGCGGGTAACAACCACGCTTTCGAGATGCTCGAAAGGGACGTTGGCAATATGTCCGCCTACTTCGGGCAGTTCGCGCCCGAACTCAAGTTCACCCGCTACGCCAAGGAAATGTGGGCGCTGTACGAAGACGGCAAGCTCACGCCTGAGTCCGAGCTCACCGGGGAATTCGCCGAGCCGGAAGACGCGGCGGACTTGGATGCCGTGATGCGGGAAATCAAGGCGACCCTGGCCGATCAGGCGCGCAAGGAAGCCCTGCGCAACGCAACGGACGAGCCCAGCGACGAGCCGCCCACGCCGCCCTGGATGCGTAACTGACGGCGCCTGGCGGGGCTTGATCGCTTGATCTAAGACACGGAGGGACGCTATTCGGGCGTCCCACCTTGGAGCGATCACTGTTCAGTGTCCGCGTGATGCTAGCTGCCTATGAGCGTCGGGATCGCCAGCAAGCTGGCTCCTACAGAGCGAGGGCGTTCCGGGCGCAGAGGCTCGCAAGGTTGGTCGGCGGTCCGCTTTTCGTAGGAGCGAGCTTGCTCGCGATCATCGCCCGGCGTTCCCCCGGATGCTCGCTGCCTGTGCGAGTCCTGATCGCCAGCAAGCTGGCTCCTACAGAGCGAAGGCGTTCCGGGCGCTGAGGCTCGCAAGATTGGTCGACTTTCCGCTTTTCTTAGGAGCGAGCTTGCTCGCGCTCATAGCCGGCGTTCCCGGGGTGCTCGCTGCCTGTACTAGTCCTGATCGCCAGCAAGCTGGCTCCTACAGAGCGAGGGCGTTCCGAGCGCTGAGGATCGCAAGGCTGGTCGGCGGTCCGCTTGTCGTAGAAGCGAGCTTGCTCGCGATCATCGCCCGGCGTTCACTCTAGGGCAGTCGCAGAACTACTGCTCCGAATGCTCCGAATGCTCCGGCGCTTCGCTCGTGTTGTCTGCATCCGACACCGCGCTCGGCTTCATCTCCCAGCCGCCGCCCAATGCCACGAACAAAGCCACCTGCGCAGTTGCCAGGGCGGCTCGTCCCTGCAACGCCTGCTGGCGAGCCTGTAGCGAACCGCGCTGGGCATCGAGCACCTCGTTGAGGTTCGCCTCGCCCAGTCGATAGCTCTTCTGCGCCAGCTCATAGGCGTAGGCACGATGGCGGAGGGTGGTGCGCAGCGACTCAAGGCGGCGTTGTTGCCCGTCGATGCGCACCAGTGAGCGCTCCACGTCCTCCAGTGCCTGGGCCAGTGCCTGCTGGAAACCCAGGTAGGCGCTCTCGCCCTCTGCATCGGCCAGGTCGATCGCCGCACCGCGCCGGCGGTAGTCGAGAAAGGGCAGGCCGAAAGTCGCACCGAGGCGGGCGAAATTCGAGGCGGTGGAAAAGGCATCGCCCAAGGCCAGCCCGGAGCGGCCGACTGCCGCCTGCAAGGCAAGTGTCGGGAACAGGTCGCGGCGGGCGGCCAACGATTGCAGTTGAGCTGCCTGCAGTTGCGCCGCTTCGGCAATCAAGTCCGGGCGTCTTCGCAGCAGGTCCAGCGGCTGCCCGGGCGGGATGGGCTTGTCTGCCAGCGGAACCTTGGCGTCGGCTGTTAGCCGCCGGGCGATGCTTCCCGGTGGTTCGGCGAGCAGCGTATCCAGAGCCAGCCTCGCCTCGGCCAGGTTGATTCCCAGTTCGTCCAGATCCGCCTGCAGCGAGGCACGCTCAGCGGCGCTGGATTCGACATCCAGCCGGGTGACCTCGCCCGCCTCGAACAGTCGGCGGGCGATGTGTTCGAGGCCTTTCGCCAGCTCGATCCCTTCAACCAAAAGCGCGCGTTGCCCCTCAAGGGCGCGCAGTTGCATGTAGCCCTGCGCCATGCTCGAGGCGACCGCCAACCGGGCTGCAATGGCCTGGGCCTGGGCGGATCGGATCTGCTGGCGCGCACTGTCGGTTCGCGCGCGGGTGGCACCGAAGATATCCAGCTCCCAACTGGCCTGTAGCGCCAATTCCCAGTTATCGAAGGTGATCACGTCTTCATCTGGAATGAACTGGCCGATGGGGCTGTTGGGGTTCTGCTCGTTGTTGTTCTCGATCCACTGGCGGCTGGCCGAACCGGGCAGATCGAAGGTGGGGAAGAGACCGGCGCGGGCCTGCCGCAACTGCGCACGTGCGGCGTCGACGCGCAGCATGGCCAGGTGGATGTCGCGATTGTTCTCCAGCGCCTGGCGCACGAGCCTTGTCAGCACGGGATCGTCGAATCGCTGCCACCAGTCGGCAAGCGCCTCGGCATCGGCTGGCTGCTGGCGCACCGCATGGAACCAGCTATCCGGCACGTCGGGCGCCGGGCGCTCCGGCACGCTGGAGCACGCGCCAAGGGCCAACGCCAGTGCCCAGACCAGCGGCGTGCGGGGCAATCGGCTCGGCATCAGGTTTCCTCCGGTTTGACGCGCATGAACAGCAGGTACAGGCAGGGCACCGCCAGCAAGGTGAGCAGGGTAGCGAAGCCCAGCCCGCCCATGATGGTCACGGCCATGTTGGCGAAGAAGGGGTCGAACAGCAGCGGCACCATGCCCAGCACCGTGGTGCCGGCCGCCATCATCACTGGTCGCAGGCGCGAAGCGGAGGCCTCGATGATGGCGGTCAGACGCGGCACTTCATCCTCGATCTGCCGGTCGATCTCGTCCACCAGCACCACGGCATTCTTGATCAGCATGCCCGTCAGGCTAAGCAGGCCGAGCAGGGCCATGAAGCCGAACGGTTGGCCGGTCACCAGCAGCCCGAGCGTGACGCCGCACAGCGCCATCGGCACCACCAGCCAGATCATCAAGGGCTGGCGGACCTTGGCGAACAGCAGCACCGTGACCAACACCATCGCCAGATAGGGCACCGCGAGCGTGCTGGCCAGCGCCTGCTGGGCATCGGACGACTGTTCGTGGTCGCCGCCCCATTCCAGTGAATAGCCGATCGGCAGTTCGATGTCTTCGATCAACGGACGAACGCGCTCGAAAGCGACGTTGGTGTTCTCGCCGTCGCGCGGCTCAGCACGGACTGCAATGGTCCGTTCGCGGCCGTAACGGCGAATCATCGACTCCTCGGTCGTAGCCTCAACGCCGTCCGCAACCTGGGCCAGCGGCACATAGCTGCGGGTGGCAGGGCTCCAGATCAGCCGTTGCAGCAGATCGCCCGGTTCGACGCGATCCCCCGGCGTAGCGCGCAGGAGGATTGGGATCAGCTCATCCTGATCGCGGAACACGCTGACCTGCTGGCCCTCGCTGGCCACCGACAGCGCCTGCGCCACCTGTTGGCGGGTCAGCCCTGCATCGGCCAGGCGGTCCAGGGCCAGCCGCGGACGCAGCACCGGAACGGGGGAGCGCCAATCATCGCGGATATTGAACACCTGGCCCTGCTCCTGAAGGATTCGCTGACCTTCGGCCGACAGCCGGCGCAGCTCGTCAATGTCGGGGCCGCTGATCCGCGCTTCGAGCTTGGCTTCGGCGTTGGGGCCGAACATGAATTGCGCGGCGGCGGCGTCGGTAGAAGGATAGCGGCCCGGCAGTGTCTGGTTCACTTCGCGAACCAGATCGGCGATCACCTCGGCATTTTCGGTGCGTACCAGAAAGTGCATCAGCGCCGGGTTGGGCTGTTCTGGCGCGTAGGTGAGCATGAAGCGCGACGCACCCGCGCCAACGAAGGTCGACACATCGGTTACGCCATCCAGCTGCTTCAGGTAGGCCTCGACATCTTCGGCGGTGCGGCTGGTCTCGCGAATATGCGTGCCCTGCGGCAGGAACAGGTTCACGTAGAAGATCGGTGTGCTCGACGGCGGAAAGAAGCTCTGCGGCACGCGGCTGAAGCCCAGCACGCTTAGGACCGTGAGCACCACTAAGATGCCCAGTGTCAGCCAGGGGCGACCCAGCACTCCACCGGCGATACGGCGGTAGCGGTTGTAGATCGGCCCGCTGTAGGCATCGTCCGGGTCGGTGTCATCGTCCTCTTTATCGCCCTTGCGCTCGAGCAGGTAGTGCCCGAACAGCGGCACCACCAGCAGTGCCAGCAGCCAGCTGAGCAGCAGCGACGCGGCGATGACGAAGAACAGCGAGAAGAGGAACTCACCGGTGGTGTCCTGGGACAGGCCGATCCCGGCGAAGGCCAGGATGCCGATGATGGTTGCGCCCAGCAGCGACCACTGCGTCTGCTGCAGCGTCTTGCGAGAGGCTTCGAGAATGCTTTTGCCGCGCTGTTTCTCGATCAGCATGCCGTCGCAGACCACTACGGCATTGTCCACCAGCATGCCCATGGCGATGATCAGCGCGCCGAGGGAGATGCGTTCCAGCTCGATCCCACCGATCCACATGAGCAGCAGCGTGCCGAGCACGGTGAGAAACAGCACAGCGCCGATGATCGCGCCGGCGCGTACACCCATGGCCAGGCACAGCACGCCGACGACGATGGCCACGGAAAGGAAGACGTTGAGCGCGAAGCTGTTGACCGACTCGTTGACGATGCTGTGCTGCTGATACAACGGATGCAGTTCGGCGCCCAGCGGCATCAGGTACTGCATGGACTCCAGCTTCGCCTCGACGCTACGACCGACTTCGACGATGTTGCTGCCCGACACACCGCTGACGCCGAGGGTCAATGCCGGCTCACCGTTATGGCGGATGATCTGGCGCGGGCGTTCGGCGTATTCGCGTTTCAAGGTGGCGATGGAGCCCAAGTCGACGCTTTGCTGGCCTTGGCCCACTGGCAATGCACGTAGCGCATCCAGGGAGTCGAACGCGCCGGTCGGGCGGATGTGGACGAAGAATTCGCCGGCCCGCACGCCGCCGGCTTCCACCGCTGCGTCGGCATCGGTCAGCGCCGCAACCAGCTCTTGTGGAGACAGCTTTAGTGCGGCCAGGCGTGCCTGATCGACTTCCACCAGAATTCGCTCTTCACGCACGCCGGCCAGTTCGACCTGGCCAACGCCGTCCGCGGTGATCAGCCCGCGGCGCAGGTCCTTGGCGACTTCATGCAGCTCTTCCAGCGTCAGGCCTTCACCGGTCAGAGCAAAGAAGATGCCGTAGACATCGCCAAAGTCGTCGTTTACCAGCGGTGGGTCCAGGCCCGGAGGCAGCTGTTGTCGAGCATCCTCGACCTTGCTGCGCAGCTGATCCCAGATCTGATCGAGCTGCTCACCCGAGTAACGGTCCTGAATTTCGACGCGGATTTCCGCCAGGCCTATCATCGAGCGCGAGCGGATCTGCTTCACCTCGGAAAGCTCCTGGATGGCGCTTTCCAAGGGTTCGGTCACTTCCTGCTCGACTTCGAGTGCGGTCGCGCCGGGATACTGCACCGTGACGATGGCTTCCTTGATGGTGAATTCGGGATCTTCCAGCCGGCCCATTTCGAAGAACGCGACGACGCCCCCGACCAGGCAGATCAGGACCAGCACCCAAATGTTGACCGGTTTGCAGATGGCGTAACGTGCTAAATCCATCCGCTTACTTCCGCCGCTCGGCTTTGATCGGCTGGTCTTCCGACAGCTTGCTGCCGCCCGCCACCACCACCAGCATGTCGTTGTTCAGCTCGCCGCTGACCACCGCGTGATCGTTTTCGATGCGCTCGAGCTGCAAGTCCTGGCGCTGGGCATGGCCGTCCACCGCCAACCAGAGGTAATGGCTGCCGTTTGGCGCTGTTTGCACCGCGTTGAGCGGCAGGCGAAAACGCGGCGGCGTATCGCTTTGCGAGGCGGCAGGCCGCTGAAGGCGAACCCGCATGGCCATTCCCGGCAGCAGGTTGTAGTCCGCGGGCGGCTCGCCCTGCAGGGTCAGATTGTAGGTGCGTGAGCCCTCGCGAGGCTGGGTGCTGTGTTCCTTGTAGGCCAGTGGCAGGGTCAGGTCGGCGATGACCAGTTCGCCCACGGCCTCCAATGTGCTGTTCAGTGGAATGCTCAGCGCCGCGCTCTCTGGCAGGTCGACCGCGACCTCGATGTGCTGGTTGTTCTGCAGTTCCAGTACGGGCGAGCCTGTGGCAACCACCATGTCCGGTTCGACCAGGCGCCGCGCGACCACACCGTCGAACGGTGCCTCCAGCGTGCTGTGATTAACGTTACGAAGGGCGCTGTCACGGGCGACCCGCGCCGCCACCACATTGGCCTGCAGGGGTTCGACCGCGGCGGGAGCTATAATCCCCTCGGCCAAAAGGGCGCGTTTACGGGTCAGGTCTGCCTCCAGCTGGCGCAGCCGCGCCTCGGCTTCGCGCAGTTGCAGCTCGTAGTCGGTGTCATCGAGCTTGGCCACCGGCTGACCTTTTTCAACGCGTTCGCCCTCGTCGACGAGGATCCGCTCGACGCGGCCCGGCACCTGGAATGCCAGCTGCGTGCTGGTCACGCTATCGACCACCCCCGGAAAGCGCAGCGCCTCGGGGCCGTTATCAATGCGCTGCAGGGGCTCGACGAAAGCGACGCGTGGCGGGACTTGCGCAGGTTTCGTGTCCTCGGAGCAGCCAGACAGCGCCAGCAACATGCAGATCGAAGCGGTGATATTGAGATGCGGTGAGTGGCCTCTCGACGATAAAAGCGGCATCCGTTCTCCTGGACGATAGGGCGAGCAAGACATCGCGGTGCAGTGCGAAACGCCGCGACAGAACCAGTAGAACCCCGCTCTGGCTCGGGAGTTCGACCTATGCTGAAGTGACCCGCTGGTCAGCCGGTTTTGCCTGCGGCAATGGGGCTGCGGTCAATCTGCCGTCGATTGGGCGTATCATTGCCCGGCGTTCAAAATGTCAGTGCAGGAGAGAGTCGCAATGCAAGGTCAGCCACAGGTCATCGAATATCTGAAAGAACTGCTGCGTGGGGAGCTGGCGGCGCGCGATCAGTATTTCCTGCACTCGCGGATGTATGCCGATTGGGGCTTCACCAAGCTCTACGAGCGAATCAATCACGAGATGGAAGAGGAAACCCAGCACGCCGACGCGCTGCTCAAACGCATCCTGTTCCTTGAAGGCACTCCGGACATGACGCCTGAGGCGATGCACCCAGGCCAAACGGTCCCCGAGATGTTGCGAGCCGATCTGGCACTCGAATACAAGGTGCGCGAAGCCTTGGCCAAAGGCATCACGCTGGCCGAGCAGCATGGCGATTACCAGACGCGTGAAATCCTAGAATTGCAGCTGATGGACACCGAAGAGGATCACGCCTACTGGCTGGAGCAGCAGCTCGGCATGATCGATCGTATCGGCTTGCAGAATTATCTGCAGACGCAGGCAAGCTGATCGCGCAAACGATTCACCACGAGGCCAGGCGCAATGCCTGGCCTCGTTGCATCTGGGCGGCGTTGAGAGTTCGTCGCCGGGGCAGGCTTGCCATATGTGCCGCTAAGCGCAACATCCGCCGGACTCAAGGTCCTTGAGGATCGGGCAATCCGGCCGGTCATCGCCCTGACAGGTGTCGACCAGCTCTTGCAGGGTGTCGCGTAACCCCACCAATTCAGCGATCTTCTGATTGAGCGCCTCGATATGCGCGCCGGCCAGGGACTTCACGTCAGCGCTGGCGCGATGGCGGTCCTGCCAGAGCGTGAGCAGCCTGCTCACTTCCTCCAATGAAAAGCCCATATCGCGCGAGCGCTTGATGAAGGCAAGGCGGTGCAGGTCTTCCTCGCCGTAGTGACGGTAGCCGTTGGCGCTGCGCCCGGCGGGGGAGATCAGGTCGATGGACTCGTAGTAGCGAATCATCTTCGCCGATAACCCGCTTTTCTTTGCTGCTTGGCCAATGTTCATGTGCGCATCCAGACGAATCGGTGTGAGGCTGTTGTGTGCTGTGTCAGCGCGGTGTCCATGCGTGCCGCCGACCACAGCCCGCGCGCGGCGGCACGCTAGTCCTTCGGCTCCCAACGCTTGAGCAGCAATGCGTTGCTGACCACGCTGACACTCGACAGCGCCATCGCCGCGCCTGCTACCACCGGGCTGAGAAAGCCGAACGCGGCCAACGGAATACCCACCAGGTTGTAGATGAACGCCCAGAACAGGTTCTGCTGGATCTTGCGGTAGGTGCGGCGGCTAATCTCCAGTGCAGCGGGCACCAGGCGAGGATCGCCGCGCATCAGGGTGATACCGGCGGCATGCATGGCCACATCGGTCCCGCCGCCCATGGCAATACCGACGTCGGCTGCGGCCAGCGCTGGCGCATCGTTGATGCCGTCGCCGACCATCGCCACCACCGCGCCGCCTTTTTTCAACTCGGCGACCGTGGCCGCCTTGTCTGCCGGCAGCACTTCGGCATGCACGCTGTCGATCTGCAACGCCTCAGCCACAACACGCGCACTGCCGCGGTTGTCACCGGTGATCAAATGGCTGCGAATATGCCGGGCATTGAGAGCTGCGATCGCTTCAGCGGCGCCTTCTTTGAGGCTGTCGCCAAAGGCGAACAGGCCGAGCACGCGAGGTTGCGGCGCAGTCTCGATCAGCCAGGACAGTGTGCGGCCTTCGCTTTCCCAAGCTTCGGCTTTGCCCGCCAGCTCGCCCGGTTGCAGGCCGCTGTCGTCCATCAGCCTGCGATTACCCAGCGCCAGCGAGCGGCCATCAAGGTCGCCCGAGATGCCGCGACCGGTTAGCGACTGGCTGCGCTCAACGTCGGCGACCGTAATGCCTTGTTCTGCGCAACGGTCGAGCACTGCCTGAGCAAGTGGATGTTCACTGCCGCGTTGCAGTGCCCCAGCTTGTTGCAACAGAGTGGCTTCGTCGCCGTCCACGGCATGCAGATGCACGACGCGTGGCTTGCCGGAGGTGAGTGTGCCGGTCTTGTCGAAGGCGACGGCTGTCACGGCATGGGCGACTTCCAGCGCCTCGGCGTCCTTGATCAGAATGCCGTGGCGGGCGGCGACGCCGGTGCCCGCCATGATCGCCGCAGGTGTCGCAAGGCCCAAGGCGCAGGGGCAGGCGATCACCAGCACCGCAACCGCGTTGATCAACGCAACTTCAGCCGGAGCGCCGACAAACAGCCAGCCGGCGACCGTCATAAGGGCGATGACCAATACGGCCGGGACGAAGACCTGGCTGACCTTGTCCACCAGCTTCTGAATGGGTGCTTTGGCGGCCTGAGCGTCCTCCACCAACCGAATGATGCGCGCCAGCACCGTTTCGCCGCCGAGGGCCGTGGTGCGCACCAGCAAGCGGCCTTCGCCGTTGATCGCTCCACCGGTGATGCGGTCGCCCGGCTCTTTGTTCACCGGCAGGCTTTCACCGCTGATCAAGGCTTCATCGGCCTGGCTCTCACCTTCGACCACCTCGCCGTCCACCGGGAAGCGCTCGCCAGGCTTGACCAGTACCAGGTCGTCCAGGCGCAGGGCGGCGATGGCAACGTCCTCTTCACGACCGTCGACCACCCGTAAGGCGCGATCCGGCCTGAGCGCCTCCAGCGCACGGATAGCCGCGCTGGTCTGACGTTTGGCGCGGCTTTCCAGATACTTGCCCAGCAGGACGAGGGCGATCACCACAGCCGACGCTTCGAAATACAGATGTGGCATCTGCCCGGCCTCAACGGCCCACCACTGGTAGAGGCTCAAGCCGTAACCGGCGCTGGTGCCGATCGCAACCAGCAAATCCATGTTGCCGGCGCCAGCGCGCACGGCTTTCCAGCCGGCCACATAAAAACGCGCCCCGAGGATGAATTGCACAGGTGTGGCGAGCAGGAATTGAATCCAGGGTGGCAGCATCCAATGCAGCCCCAGCAGATCGCCGAACATCGGGATCACCAGGGGCGCGGCCAGCAGCAACGCGGCGATCACTGCCCAGCGTTCGCGGCGCAGACGGCTGTCGCTCGTGTCCGCGGCGGGCTCGTTATCGCTGCTGGCCTGTGCCTTGTAGCCGGCTGCTTCGACGGCCTGGATCAGTACCGTTGCGTCTACCGCGCCGAGCACCTCGATGCGTGCGCGTTCGCTGGCCAGGTTCACAGACGCGCTGCGTACGCCTGGCACTTTGAGCAGGGCGCGCTCGATGCGGCCGGCGCAGCTGGCGCAGGTCATGCCTTCGATAGCCAGTTCCAGCGTCTGCACCGGGACGCCATAACCCGCCTTTTCCACGGCTTGTATCAGCGCGGCGATATCGCCTTCATGGGTTTGCACGCGGACCCGCTCGGCGGCGAGGTTCACCGCCGCATTGTCGACGCCGGGCACCTTCAGCAGGGCGCGTTCGACCCGCCCGGCGCAGCTGGCGCAGGTCATGCCGGTAATAGGCAAAGTGTAGGTTGCGCTGGTCATGGTTCGCTCCGAATGGACCTGATGCCGATGATGATCAACCTTCACCTTATGGGAAGGTCAAGTCGAGTAACAGGTTGTCGCAGCCAGTCTATTGACCTTATCAGTATGGCAAGGTTGAGCATGCTGAAGTCGTCAATAAATGAGAGGAGCACCTGATGCAGACGTTCAACGTGACAGGCATGACTTGCGCGCATTGCCAGCGCGCCGTGACCCAGGCGATTCAGTCCCGAGATCCCAGTGCCAAGGTTGATGTCGATCTTGAGGCAGGAGTGGTGCGAGTGGAGGGTGGGCTGGACGAGGCGGCTATCCGCGAGGCCATTGAAGAAGAGGGCTATCAGGTTCAGTGATGCGATACGCGGCAGCCGGTGCTGCCGCGTTTTTATGCGATAGGTCAGTGGGCGACGGAACTGTCCCAGTCCTTGACCAGGCCACGGAACACCGGGTCGATCAGGGCGGCGCAATCCTTTTCCGGATCGAACAGGGTCGGGTCGCGGGTCCAGTCGCTGAACACACCGACGATCAGCGCGTGCAAGGTGCGCGCGGCCAGTTTTGGCGTGATGCCTGGATAGAGACTGTCGGCGGCACTCTCCAGCAGTTTCTCGCAGAGCTCGATAAACAGATTGATGAACGCGTGGTGGCGTTCTTCCGCTTCACGCAGTTCTTCCGTGAATTCGCAGCGGTGCAGGAGAATGGTCATCACGCGGCGCTTCTGCTCGTCCCGGCCTAGTGCACTGATGCCTTCGATGCAGAGTTCATGCAGCGCTCGCAACGGCTGCTGCTGGGTGCAACTGCAGAGTCGCTCGGCCATTTGCTCCGGCGGCAGGCGAACCTGGTTGAGCATTTCATGAAACAGATGCGCCTTGTTCTGGAAATGCCAATACACAGCGCCGCGAGTCACTCCGGCGTCACGGGCAATCTGATCCAGGCTGGTATGCGCCACACCCTTGTCGAGAAATAGCCGCTCGGCAGAGGCGAGCAGGGCGATACGGGTCTTTTCGGCGTCTTCTTTGGTTCTTCGCATGTGAGAGCTACGGCAGCCTGACGCTGCATTGATTAAGGCCTTGGCGGGCGGGCTATGCGGAGTTTGTCCTTCAACTTCTGCAACTTTGGATGTTTACAATCGTCTGTGTATGTAACAGCATCTGACCTTCTCTGTAAATGATCGATCTCTACCGCGGCTTCCCTGCGCGTTGACGCTTCGGCTTTTTCCGCTTCGCGAGTTCTCTCCATGCCCCTTCCGATTTTGCTCATCCTGGGTGCTCTTAGCGCCTTTGGCCCGCTGGCCATCGACTTCTATCTGCCAGCGTTTCCCTCGATTGCGCGCGCTTTTGCCACAGACGTGGAACACGTCCAGCTGTCGCTGGCGGCTTACTTCATCGGACTGGCCCTCGGTCAGCTGATCTACGGGCCCCTGGCGGATCGGTATGGCCGGCGCTGGCCGCTGCTGGTGGGTGTGACGCTATTTACTCTGGCGTCGCTGGCGTGCGCGTTCGCGCCGTCGCTGGACTGGCTGATCGCCGCGCGTTTCGTCCAGGCGCTGGGTGGCTGTGCAGGCATCGTGGTGACCCGCGCGGTTGTGCGGGACAGCTGCGATCCGGTCCAGGGCGCCAAAGTCTTTTCCCAACTGATGCTGGTGATGGGGCTGGCGCCGATCCTCGCACCACTGGCGGGTGGGCTGTTGATGAACGCCTTTGGCTGGCAGGCGATCTTCGTCTCGCTGACGATATTTAGTGCGCTGTGCGGCGTTGCGGTCGCGATGCGGCTGCCGGAGACCCTGCCGGCCGATGCGCCCAAACACGCTCTGAGCGGAACCTTCGGGCGCTACGTCGCCTTGTTTCGTGACGGCGAGTTCATCGCCTTCGCGCTCTCCGGCGGCGTAGCCATGGCGGGCATGTTCGCCTACATCGCCGGGTCGCCCTTCGTCTTCATCGAGCTTTATGGGGTTCCGGCCGAGCACTACGGATGGCTGTTCGGCAGCAATGCGGCTGGATTCATCCTCGTTTCGCAGATCAATGCACGGCTGTTGCGCTTGCGCGGTCCGGGTTTCTGGCTAAGGCGCCTGGTTTGGTTCTACTTCGCTTGCGGCGCGGCGCTGTTGGTAATCGCGCTGAGCGAGCCCGATGCGCTGTGGCCGCTGCTGATCCCCTTGTTCGCCGGGCTGGCGAGCCTTGGCAGCATCCTGCCCAACGCGACTGCTTGTGCCATGGCAAAGCAGGGCAAGCAGGCGGGGCTGGCGTCGGCCTTGATGGGCAGCATGCAGTTCTGCGTCGCTGCCTTTGCATCGGCAGCGGTGGGTTGGATGCATAACGGCACCGCGGTGCCGATGGCCCTGGCGATCACGGTGTGTGCTGGCCTGGCGGCGTGTCTGGCCTGGTACACCGGCCAGATCGCAATTTCGCAGCGCAGCCAGGAGTCCGCCTCGTCCTGAGGCGGCACACCAGCCGACCAGGGGTCAGAAGCCTTCGAGGACGACCTTGCCCTTGGCTTTGCCGCTTTCGATAAAGCCATGGGCGCGACGCAGGTTCTCGGCGTTGATCGTGCCGTAATGCTCACCCAGCGTGGTTTTGAGCACACCGCTGTCGATCAGCTCGGCGACCCGGTTGAGCAACTCGTGCTGGGCGATCATGTCCGGCGTCTGGTACAGCGAACGGGTGTACATGAACTCCCAGTGCAGCGACAGGCTCTTGCGCTTTAGCAGGCTGATGTCGAGGCTTGCCGGATCATCGATCAAGGCCAGGCGCCCTTGAGGCTGCAACGCCTCGACGATCTGCGCCAGATGCACGTCGGTGTGGGTCAGGCTGGCAACGTGGGTGACGTCGGCGATGCCCACGCGTTGCAGCTCGGCGGCCAGTGGCTGGCTGTGATTGATCACTTCATGAGCGCCCAGCTCTCGCACCCAGTCCTGGGTTTCGCTGCGCGAGGCCGTGCCGATTACCTTCAGTCCGGTCAGCTGGCGCGCCAGCTGCGTCATGATCGAACCGACACCTCCTGCTGCACCGACAATGAGTAGACGCTGGTCACGCTCATCTTTGCTTTCGCTGATTTGCAAACGTTCGAACAGCAGTTCCCAGGCGGTAATCGACGTCAGCGGCAGCGCCGCTGCAGCCGCGAAATCCAGTGTTGCGGGCTTACGGCCGACGATGCGCTCGTCTACCCGATGCAGCTCGCTGTTGGCGCCGGGGCGGTCCAGCGCGCCGGCATAGAACACCTCATCGCCGGGCTGGAAGAGGGTGACTTCGCTGCCTACCGCGCGCACCACGCCGGCGACATCCCAGCCGAGCACCTGATATTGACCGGCTTCCGGCTGCACGCGCATGCGGATCTTGGTATCCACCGGGTTCACCGAAATGGCCCGGACCTCGACCAGCAGGTCGCGCGGACCGGGTGTGGGATCAGGCAGTTCGATGTCGATCAGTGAATTCACGTCGTCGACTGGCAGTGATTGTTGGTAGCCGATGGCTTTCATCGTGGGTCTCCTCTAGAGATGGGCATTGAATACCGCCATGTTCGGCTTTCGCGCTGCGATGAAAAACCGCATATTTCGCAGAGACTCTTTCAACGGAATATTGAAAATGCTGCGTAGCGATGACCTACAGGTATTCGTGCTGACCGCTGAACTGGGGAGCCTGTCGGCCGCTGCTCGGCAGCTGGAATTGTCGCCGGCCGTGGCCAGTGCGGCGCTCAAGCGACTGGAAGCGCAATTGGGTTGCCGCTTGCTGGTGCGTTCGACCCGGAGCCTGAGGCTGACGGGCGAAGGCGAGCTCTATTTGCCCCATGCGCGTTCGGCCTTGCAGAGCCTGGTCGAGGGTCAACAACTGCTTGCGGGCGGTAAAGCGACTATCAGTGGCACGCTGCAGCTGTCAGCGCCGTCAGATTTCGGCCGCAATGTACTGCTGCCCTGGCTGGACGAGTTCCAGCTGCAGCACCCGCTCTTGAGCCTTCGACTATTATTGGCGGATCGCAATGCCGACCTGTTTCGGCAGCCTGTCGATATCGCGCTGCGCTATGGCCAGCCGGAAGATTCCAGCCTGGTGGCGGTCCCGGTGGCGGCGGCCAATCGGCGCGTGCTCTGCGCTTCGCCGGGCTACCTGGCGGCAAATGGATCGCCGCGCACGCTGGCCGATCTCGCCGACCATAATTGTCTGCGATTCATGTTGGCCGGGCGGGTGCATGAGCGCTGGTGCTTTCTCGACGACCGCCGCCGCGAGCTGGAGCAGCTGGTGAGCGGTGATCGCGTCAGCGACGATGCCGATGTGGTGCGCCGCTGGGCGCTGGCCGGGCGGGGCGTGGTGTATAAATCCTGGCTGGACATCGCTCAGGATGTGCAGTTGGGGCGACTGGTGGTGCTGTTGCCGGAGCTGCTGGGCGAGCCGACGCCGCTGAACCTGATCTGTGCCCATCGTGCTCATTTGGGCGAACGGGTGCGGCTGTTGCGTGAACACCTGGTTGAGCGATGCCAGCGGCTGATCCAGCTGGCGCCGTTCGCCCCTTGACGGGCCGCGCACGGCGGCCCTTATCGATCACTTGGCCAGGCGGGCGTCTAGGCTGTTCTGTGCCAGCCGGCGCGCCTGGTCCTCGGTCATGCCCAGGCTTTCATGCAGTGCCATGAAGTTCTCGGTGACGTAGCCGCCGAAGTAGGCCGGGTCGTCGGAGTTCACCGTCACCTTCACGCCCTGTTCCAGCATCTGCAGGATGTTGTGTTGGCTCATGTCGTCGAACACGCAGAGCTTGGTATTCGACAGCGGGCAGACCGTAAGCGGAATCTGCTCGGCGATCAGCCGCTCGATCAATTTCGGGTCCTCGGATGCGCGCACGCCGTGGTCGATGCGGCTGACCTTGAGCAGGTCCAGCGCTTCCCAGATGTATTCCGGCGGGCCTTCTTCGCCGGCATGGGCCACGGCGAGGAAACCCTCAGCGCGGGCCTTGGCGAAGACGCGCTCGAACTTGCTCGGTGGATGTCCCATTTCGGAACTGTCCAGGCCAACCGCGAAGAAGGCATCACGGAAAGGCATCGCCTGTTCCAGCGTCTTGAAGGCTTCCTCTTCCGGCAGATGACGCAGGAAGCTCAAGATCAGCCCGCTGCTGATGCCGAGCAGCTCGCGGCCATCGGCCAGCGCGCCGCTGATACCGCGCATCGCGACCTCGAACGGGATGCCGCGGTCCGTGTGGGTCTGCGGATCGTAGAAGGGCTCGGTGTGCACGACGTTCTGCTCTTCGCACTTCTGCAGGTAGGCCCAGGTCAGGTCATAGAAGTCCTGCTCGGTGCGCAGCACATCGGCGCCGGCGTAATAAAGATCGAGGAACTCTTGTAGGTTGCCGAAGTTATAGGCGCTGCGCAGCGCGTCGACGTTATCCCAGGGGAGGGCGATCTTGTTGCGTTCAGCCAGGCGAAACAACAGCTCGGGTTCGAGCGAGCCTTCGAGGTGTAGATGAAGCTCGGCTTTCGGTAGGGCGTTTAGCCAGTCGTACATGAGAAATTCCCCGTCTGGAAAAGGCGCATTTAATCACGTGGGCTGGATTGACCCCAGGGTCAGATTGGCCGCTTATGGATCGATCTCGCCGCGTCGCACCTTCAGTTCGATCACGTGCCGTTGGGGCTGTGCAAAAAATGAGCAAGGTCGTCGAAGCGAGAGCGGGCGCGGTTAAGCGCGCTCAGCCCAACGGTTATCCACAATCTTGTCCACCTGTTCTGCGGATAACAAAACAGATGGGTGGTGGCGACGTGAGATCATCTGTCCAAGCTGATTTGAAGCGTAAAAAATGCTTGATAATCAACGGTTTTTCGCATCTCGACGGGCTGCTAAAGCGTTTCGGTTAAAAAATGAACGAAGGTGCCCAGGCCGCGTCGCCGTTGGGCTTGCCGCATTGTTCCCAGTGTTATCCACAATGTGATGCACACGAACGGTGGACAACCTGCGGACGAAAAAAAGCCACGCTTGCCTGGGGCAGCGTGGCTTTCGAGTGCAGACGCGCCGATAAGGCGCACGCCTCTACTATCTGTCAGTTCTGAGTGGGGGCGGGAACGCGTGGCTCCACTGGTTCACCAACGTCCGGCTCGTCGTCGTCGGGCATGGTGACATCGACATCAGGCACTGTGACGGTCTTTTCCTTGGTGCCTACGTCCACTTCTGGCGCATCCACGTCATATTCCGGCATGTTGCCGCCTTCGACTTCAACGTCTGGAAGCGAGCCTTCTTCGGTTTTTTCGACGTCGCAGCCTGCCATCCCTAGGGTGGTGAGCAGTACGGCGCCGGGGATCAGCCACTTATATTTGCTTTTCATTCATCAGACTCCTGTTTCGCAGCGGAATGCGTGTCTCGGCACTTCCACTCGTTTGTGTTGGGGCACGTACGCATGAATGCGCCGACCCAACGGCAAGTGCCGCTGTTATAGGGACTTCTCTGATATCGCGCAGTTCAACGGGGAACGATGCTCAAGGGTCAAGCGGGTGCAGTTCCGAGCGGCCACGGCTGATGTCGGACAGCAGTTTCTGCACCTGTGGTTGTTGCGCTGCGGGGAAGGCCAGCTGCAGCTCAGCGCCTTCCGCGTCGAAGGTTTCGCTGTCGATCAATGCGTCAAAGTCGCTCAGGCGCGACTTGAGCAGCGCCAGCTCGGCAAAGCGGCAATGACAGCTGCAGCGAACCCGGGCGACCAGCTCGACGCGCTCGCCAGCCTGCAGGCATTTCGCCGCTGAGCCGCCGTAAGCACGCGCCAGGCCGCCGGTTCCCAGCTGGATGCCGCCGAACCAGCGAATCACTACCACCACCACCTGGTCGCACTCCTGCCCTTCGATCGCGGTCAGCATGGGTCGCCCGGCCGTTCCGCCGGGCTCGCCGTCATCACTGAATCGGTACTGATTGCCAACCTTCCACGCCCAGCAGTTATGCGTGGCGCTGGCGTCGCTAACCGCCTGGATGAACGCCTGAGCCTCCTCGGCACTGGACACGGGCGCAGCCTTGGCGAGGAAGCGGCTCTTGCGGATGGTTTCTTGATATTCGCAAGGTGCGGCGAGGGTGGAGGTCATGTGCATCGCGGAACTGGCAAAGGGATCGAGAATTGTAGCGATGACCGCAGTCGAGCGGGGACCCGATGCGCAACGCGCTGTGGGGTGAATGGACCATTGGGTCGATCAAACTGAACTTCGAGCGGTGTACCCGGCACGAACTGTATGAAGGGGGCGATTCGCTCTCACCCATTTCGCGAACATCGACCTTGGAGGAACCCCAATGCTTAATTCCAAGTACGAGGCTTGCATTCAGGCCTGTTCCAACTGCGCCATCGTATGCGAAACCTGCGCCGCATCCTGCCTGCGCGAAGACGACGTCAAGATGATGGCTCGCTGCATCGAGCTCGACCGCGACTGCGCCGACCTTTGCGCACTCGCAGCCACGCTGATGGCACGCGACAGCAAGTTGGCCAAAGAGATGTGCCGTATCTGTGCTCAGGCCTGCCGCGAGTGCGCCGAAGAGTGCGGTAGCCATCAGATGGACCACTGCCAAGCCTGCGCCGAAGCCTGCCGCAAGTGCGCCGAAGAGTGTGAAAAGATGGCTGCCTGATCCGAATGAGCCACATGTCAAGGGCCGATTAGCGCAGCTGTCGGCCCCTTTTTATGCCAGCCAATCAAGCGTTAGGATCAGCCGCTTGTTTGCCGGAGAGGTCAGCGGTGACCGGTGGATGATGCCGGCGCCTTCGTTGCCGGCCCATTTCTCGCCTTTGAAGAGCGCGACCTCACCTGCTAGCAGTTGCTGAATGTCTCGGCTGTCATGCGGTTCAGCAGCCGGCTCGCCCAGACGGTGACGCGGCATGGCACCTTCGTGCAACCACTCGCTACCGGGGCCGGCATAGGTGGTGATCAACCGCAGCGGCACGTGATCGACATGGAAGCGCGGGCACATGGGCTTGTTCAGCATGCGCAGGCGCACCCCGATGCGCCGTGCTTCAAGCAGGCACGCGAAGGCGCTGACAAGCCACGCTACATCGGCGACGAATTCGCTGTGACCGGTTATGCCACGGTAGGCTGCCGCCAACGATGGCATCGATACGGTGCCGCTTGCGTCTGGCTCGACGGTCAGCGATTCGGACAAGGGCTCGTCCAGCGCCAGCAGCGCCCCGGCGAAGTGGGCGATTGGAGACGGTAACTGACGCTGCCAGGCCGCGAGGTTGACACCATCGATCAGCGCATCGGCGAGCACGGCAGGCGTGTCGCCAAACACCTGCTGCGGTGATCCCCAGGCCAACTGTCTCGCCAGCGTCATGCGACCTCCTCGAGCCAGGTAGCAAAGGGATCGTCCATGCGCAACCAGTGCTCGGGGCCAAGGTTCCATTCGTAGTCGCTGAGCAGGCAGGTGTCGAGTTCTGCGCGCAGGCGGTGAAAGTCGATGTTCTGGCCGATGAACACCAACTCCTGTCGGCAATCACCGCATTCATCGGTCCATTTTTGCTGGATCGCGGCGCGTGACGCTTCGTCTTCCGGCCACTGGGCCTCGGGTGTAAAGCGCCACCAGCGCCCCGCATAGTCGTAGCGCATCAGGCCGCCGGCCTGGGACCAGCTGCCGGCTTCCTGCGGACGACTGGCCAACCAGAAATAACCCTTCGAGCGAAGCAGGCGCCCGTTGGTCCATTCGCGGTTAAGGAAGTTGTGAAAGCGCTGCGGATGGAATGGGCGCCGCGCGAGGTAGGCGGTCGAGGCAATGCCATATTCCTCGGTCTCGGGGACGTGCTCGCCGCGCATTTCCTTGAGCCAGCCCGGCGCCTGGGCGGCCCGCTCGAAATCGAAGCGGCCGGTATCGAGGATCTTTGCCAGCGCCACATTGCCCATGCTCATGGGCAGGATTTCGGCATGGGTGTTCAGGCGGCCCAGGATCGCCATAAGCTCCTCGCGCTCGGCGCTGGAGATCAGATCGATTTTGCTGATGAGGATGACATCAGCGAACTCCACCTGCTCAATCAGCAGCTCAGTGATGGAGCGCTCATCGTCCTCACTCAGTGTTTCGCCGCGGCTTGCCAGGCTTTCGGCTTCGTGGAAGTCGCGCAGGAAATTGACCCCGTCGACTACCGTGACCATGGTGTCCAGACGTGCAAGGTCGGCGAGGCTCTGACCCTGTTCATCGCGAAAGGTGAAGGTCTCGGCCACCGGCAGCGGCTCGGAAATGCCGGTGGATTCGATCAGCAGGTAATCGAAGCGACCCTCGCGGGCGAGCTTGCCGACCTCTTCGAGCAGGTCCTCGCGCAGGGTGCAGCAGATGCAACCGTTGCTCATCTCGACCAGCTTCTCTTCGGCGCGATTGAGGCTGACGTCGCGCTGGACTTCGGCGCCGTCGATGTTGATCTCGCTCATGTCGTTGACGATGACCGCGACGCAGCGACCTTCACGGTTCTTCAGGATGTGATTGAGCAGCGTGCTTTTGCCGGCGCCGAGGAAGCCGGACAGCACAGTGACGGGGAGGCGGTTCATTGCGATCTCTCAGGCGGTTCGTTGGTGTTTTTCACGCTCTTCCTGGCGCTCTTTGGCTTCGATGCTCAGCGTCGTAGTTGGGCGCAGCAGCAAGCGTTTCAGGCCAATGGGCTCGCCGGTTTCGGCGCACCAGCCGTAGTCGCCCCGGGCCAGGCTATCGAGGGAGTCGTCGATCTTGTCGAGTAGCTTCTTTTCTCTTTCCAACAGCCGCAGCTGCCACTGGCGCTGTTCTTCGGTGGTGCCGACGTCGGACGGATCGCTACTGGGCTCGTAGTGGCGCAGCAGCTGAAATTCCTCGGCAATGCGCGCCTGCAGCTCCGTGCGTTGGCGCAGCAGCAGGTCACGAAAGAAACTTTGCTGAGCCTCGTTCATATAGGCGTCGGCAGGGAGGGCGAGGAGTTCGGCTTCGGTCATGGCAGGTGCACAGCGGATTTGATGCGATAGTTATAACATAACATTCTCTTTGCGGTGCAACATGAGTCGGTGCCCATGCGGCCAGCTAGAAATCGGTTGATTGAGCCCAGCGTTTGAAACAGGCGCAGGACAGAATGTGAGTCGGCCTGAAAGGCTGCCTTGCGATCCGTGATAGCCAGATCAGTCCATGCGCTGCTCTGACGCTGCGCCCGTTGCAACGATAAGGTCGACCGTCGGCATTCCTGCGCGCATGCTTCGCCTCGCGCTACAGTAGCGGCCCGTTTGAGCCCGACCGGTAGCGATGTGACAAACCAGACCCCCGTACCACCACGCCGACGCCTTACCGCCAGCAAGACCGCCAAGATAAAAGGCTCGGCACGCGAGCCCAGCGCCAGCGCAGTCGACCGCCGTTCACGCATGATCGAAAGCAAGCGTGAAACCGTCATCGATGCCGCACTCGGCCTTTTCTCCCGCTTTGGCTTGTATGGCACCAGCCTCGATCAGATTGCCACCGCGGCCGACGTCTCCAAGACCAATCTGCTGTATTACTTCGACAGCAAAGAAGAGCTCTATGTCAGCGTCTTGCGGCAGTTGCTGGAAGTCTGGCTGCAGCCGTTGCAGACATTCGCTGCGGACCAGGACCCGATCGAAGCGATAAAGGGCTACCTGCGCGTCAAGCTGGAGCTTTCCCGTGATTATCCTGCCGAGTCGCGGTTGTTCTGCATGGAAGTCATGCAGGGCGCGCCGCTGATACTTGCAGAGTTGGAACAGCCTTTGCGCGAGCTCGTCGAGAGCAAGGTCGCGGTCATCCAGGGCTGGATAGACGCCGGGAAACTGGCCCCGGTCGAGCCCCGTCACCTGATCTTCTCGCTGTGGGCCACGACGCAGCACTACGCCGACTTCCGCGTGCAGATCGAGGCAGTTACAGGCAAGACGCTGGACGATCCGGTGTTTTTTGAAGAAGCGCTGACGAGTTTGCAAGCGCTGATACTCAATGGGATTCGGCCGCGCAGCTAGCGCACCTTGCTTATATGCAGCGACCGCAGGCTCCTCTCACGCTGGCTGCCGTTGCCGATAGGCCTCGGCGAGCTGCACCAGCAGTACCAGCGCGACGATCGGCAGCATGCCGATGTTCACCGCGGCCCACCCCGCCTGCGCAATCAATGCACCCGAGGCGAATGACATCACGGCGGCGACACTGCCGTTGCAGAGTTCCATCAAGCCCTGTGCCCGCGCTCGTTCCTGCGGCCCGTGCCCCTGCCCCAGCTGCGTGGTGCCGGCCACCAGCATCAGATTCCAGCCGATACCGAGCAGGCAACTGCTGATCAGAAAATGCAGATGGCTGACACCGAGCAGGGCGACCAGCGCGCTCGCGATAAGCAATCCGCCGCCCAGGCAGGCCACCATCCTGCTACCCAGCCTGTCCACCAGCGGCCCGGCGATGAACGCCGGCAGGAACATGCCCAGCATGTGCCACTGGATCACCTGGCCACTAAACTGCAGGTTCATGCCTTCGCCGTGCATTGCCAGGGGCGTTGCGTTCATCACAAGAATCATCAGCCCGTGCCCAGCAGCGGTGGTCAACACGGCAGCTCTCACCACTGGCCTGGCAATAAGGTCGCGCCAGGACACCGCGGAGGAGGCTGCCGGTACGGGTGCGCTAGCTTGGCTGCTCTTTAATCCCGCCAGGACGAAGAATCCCACCGCAGCCAGTGCTGCAATCATCAGATAGGCGCCGGCAAAGGGCACGGATACCAGGCCGCGTGCGGCGTCGCCAAGGGCGGGTGCCGCCAGCGCAGCGACCACGCCGCCGCCGATCACACATCCTGTGGCTCGGCCTCTTAAGGCTTCACTCACCGCCTCCATGGCTGCGAACCGGTAATACATTGCTGACGCCTGATAAGCGCCGATGGGCAGTGCGCCGAGGCAGAGCAGGGTGAAGCTGTCCAGCCAGAGCGACAGTGCGCTTGTCAGACCGCCGAGCACGCCGGCCAGGGTGCCAACGAGAAAGCCTAACGTGCGGCCGCGGCGCTGCATCAACCACGCAATAGGCTGCAGAGCGAGCAGGCCGCCAAGCATCAGCAGTGCAAGCGGCAGGGTCGCCAGGTCCGCAACGGGTGCCAGATGCAAGCCGACAATGGAGGTCAGGATGATGCCGGTCATCGAGCATGACCAGAACAGCGCCTGGGCAATGAACAGGCGCAGTACCTGGCTGTTGCTGAACAGTAGAAGCATGGAGTTGGTCCTTGTCATGAAAAGCGGGCACAGCGGCGCCTGGCAGTGAGCCGGATTGTCGTAAGCGATAAGTTGAGAGCAGGGAGGGCGCGCTAGCCGAAGCGCTGGAAGAAATCCCGGGGACTGACTGCAAGGTGCTTCTGGAAGCTGCGCCTGAGGTTTTCCGGGTGGCCGAATCCGGTCAGCCGGGCCACCGTCGCGATCGATGCCTGGGCATCGAGCAGCAGGTTGCGGGCAGCCTCGAGCCGTACGCGTTCGACGTACTGCCCAGGGCCCATGCCAACCTCCAGGTTGAACAGTCGGCACAGGGTCCGTGGCGTGATGTGCGCCTGCTCGGCCAACGCCTCGATTGACAGGTCTTCGCCCAGGTGTCCGGGAATCCACTCGAGCAGTTCGGCGAGGCGGGCCACGCTACCGGTCGGCGCGGCCAGCATCGGGCTGAACTGGGTCTGCCCGCCTGGCCTGCGCAGAAACATCACCAGTCGTTGCGCCACTCTGAGGGCCAGCGCGCGCCCAAGGTCTGCCTCGACCAGCGCCAGTGCCAGGTCGATGCCCGCCGTGACGCCGGCCGAGCTGAACAGGTGAGCGGACTCCCGATCCGTCGGGTCGTAGGTATGCAGCCGGTCGCCTTGTACCTCGATGGTGCTGTATTCACTTAAGGCGGCAAGGTCCGCCCAGTGAGTGGTCGCCTTGCGGCCATCCAATAGCCCGGCCTCGGCCAGAATCAGCGCGCCAGAACATACCGAGCCCAGACGGCGTATCTGCGGTTCGGCACCGCGAAGCCAGCCCAGTAGCGAGCGGTTGTGCATCTGCACCTGTACGCCACTGCCTCCCGGAACCAACAGCGTGTCCAATCCCGCGGGATCCATGCTGCCCCACGGGGCATCTGCAACCAGCTTGAACCCCGCGGAAGTGGCAAAGGGACCGGCCTGTTCGCCAATCAACAGCAGCGCATAGTGGGCAGCCAACCCCTGTCGTTGGCGCTCGACGTTGGCCGATGCAAACACCTGCATCGGCCCGGTCACGTCCAGGCTCATGACGTCGGGGTAAACCAGGCAGGCAATGGTGCGAGTGGCGTCCATGGTGCACCTCTCAGGAAGATGCCTGCAGTCTGCTGCTGTCACGGTCGTGTCGCAATGACAAGGACCCCACGGATCTTGCCATCGCCTGTGAGCTTACTTCTTCCCCGGCTGGCCTTTGCCGGACGGCACCACTGGACGGCCGCCGCGTTCGCATGCGCTTGAAATGACCGTGAGGTGCGGGCATGCCGATCTGTTTGGCCAGGTCATCCGGTGCGAGGGAAGAGCCAGGAGTCTTACCTCTCCGCGACCTTTACCCGGGCCCGATATTGCCCCGGCGTCATGCCGACCACCGTCTTGAAATCGTGGATGAAGTGCGCCTGATCGCTGTAGCCGCAGACCATGGCGGTATCCAGCAGTGGCTGGCCGGCGCGTAACTGGTTGCGGACCAGCGCCACACGCTGGATACGGCTGAATTGCTTGGGTGTCAGACCGACCTGATAGCGGAAAAGCCGTTCCAGCTGGCGCTGGCCGAGCGGTACGGTCTGGAGCAGGTCCTCCAGCCGCGCCCGGCCCTGGTTGGTGGCGATCTGTTCCAGCAGCTGCTGCACCGGGGTGCGCCGCGCCTGGAGCGCACCGAGACGACCGAGCAGGGCCCGTTCAACCAGTGCCTGCTGCGCGTCCCGTTCCAGTTCGGCCAGCTGATCGATCAGATGCGCGAGCGCCAGACTGGGCCAGTCAGCGTCGTGAAGACCGGTCAGTTCGTCGAGGCCGATGCCGAACACCGCGGCACCCATGCCGGGAAGAAAACGCACGCCCATCATCTTGTTGACCAGGCCGACCAGCTGCAGCCGGGTGCTGGCCACTTGCGGCCCGGCGATCAGGGCCCGTCGCGCGCGCGGGGTGCCATCGAAACGCAGCGGATCAGCGAAGTTGAAGATTAGCCCGCTGCCGCCGTCCGGGTGCAGCATCTGCTCGTCATAGACCTGCGAGCCGTCGCCTTCCAGCCACCAGAAACGCTGGACGTACGCGGCCAGCGCCGGGCTCGGCGGACGGGTGACGAAGCCCTGCAGGGAGGGCGGGCGGCCGTGCAAAGAAGCGGACATGGCGGGCGCTCAAAGATGTCGAAAATCTACAATAGCGCAGCGTGGCGGCTGCGTAGCCTGGGTTGCACATTCAACCGAGGAGTGACCACCATGCGTATGAACTACCAGACCGCCGCACCTGACGTGATGACCGCCATGATAGGGCTGGAAACCTATCTGGCAAGGCAGAGCCGCCGCGAGGATGGCGTCGACAAACCGCTGATGGAGCTGGTGAAGATTCGTGTCTCGCAGATCAACGGATGCGCCTTCTGCATCGACATGCACACTAAAGACGCTCGCGCCCTGGGCGAAACCGAACAGCGCATCTATGCCCTGAGCGCTTGGCGCGAAACGCCGTTTTTCACCGACCGCGAACGTGCTGCGCTGGCCTGGGCCGAGGCCAATACGCTGCTGCCTCAGGGTGTGTCGCAGCGGTTGTTCGAGGAGGCGCGCGAGTATTTTACCGAGGCCCAGCTCACTAACCTGACCCTAGCCATCGTAACCATCAACGCCTGGAATCGCTTCGGGGTGTCCTTCGCGCCGGTGCCGGGCAGCTACCAGCCGGAGTAGAGCAACTACCTAGCACCGCTCGGCTGGAAGGACGAGCGGCTCAGGGCATGATCTGCTGGTTGCCCATGGCGCAGAAGCGATGCGCCTGCCGGGCAGCCGGCAACGCCCGAAGCTGCGCTCTGCATTGGGCCTGGCTCGACGTCCGTTCTACGTTGAGTTTCGAATGTTCGTCGACGCCAATCAGGTACGACCGGTTGTAACGTGGACCGTCTTGCCAGCCACTGAATTGCTGGTCGCTGATTGCGCAGCGGTATTGCATGTGGCCGGAGAAACCCTTGAAGCGGTCGCTGCGGAAAATGTGATGGTATTTTTGCCAGTCACGGTCGCGCTGGCCCGCGCGCACCGCTTCGCGGCAGCCTTCCAGTTCGGTGATGCCTGGTTCATGCAAGAAAATGCTCTGTGCCAGGCTGGAGCCGTCGAGCTGCATCGTGGCCACCAAATAGACCCGCTGTTCGGCCGCCTGTGTCGGTAGCGCCAACAGCAAACCCAGCGCCAACATCCCTGTTCTGATCAATCTGCAATGCTCCTGAAGGGCTGTCTCATCGAGGGCCGCACCCTAGCCGAGGAGTGTGTCGGGAAACAAGTGCGAGGAGTATCTAGGCAGACGGGTTGGCTCGCTGGCCCGTTCCGTGGTCGTGAACTCCCTTGAAGGCTGCTGTCGAAATCAGTGTCCTGCGCGAGCGTTCGAATGGGGAAATCAAATGTTGCAAGCCCATCGCGGTAATCAGCTAACCCCTGGCAGCTTTGCTGTAAATTGGCCTGCCATTGGCAATGAAACCTCCCTTACATGACCCTCCTGATAGCGTTCGCTGTCTTATCCATCCTCGTTTCATTCATCTGCTCGATCCTGGAAGCTGCGCTGCTCTCGCTGACGCCTAGCTTCATCGCACACCAGAAGACGTCCCGTCCGAAGCTCTACGAGCGCTTGAAACAGCTCAAAGACAAAGTCGACCAGCCACTTGCGGCGATCCTGACCTTGAACACCGTTGCCCATACCGTCGGCGCGACCGGCGTCGGCGCTCAGGTCACCGTGGTGTTCGGCAACGGCTACGTCGGTATCGCTTCAGCGGTGATGACGGTGCTGATCCTGGTGCTCTCGGAAATCCTGCCCAAAACCATCGGTGCCCGTTACTGGCGCACGCTGGCGCCGTTCCTGCCGCCGGTGCTGAACGGGATGATCTGGATCCTGAAGCCGTTCATCTACCTGTCCGACATGATCATGCGGCTGGTCGGCGGCAAGGAGCCGGAGCACGACATCCGCCAGGAAATCAAGGCGCTGACGGTGCTAGGACGCGAGAACAAGAGCCTCGACGAGGACGAGCAGCGCGTCATCAGGAACATTCTCGACCTGCACGAGATCAAGGTCCGCGACGTGATGACGCCGCGAACGGTTTGCGACCATACGGCACCGGAGACCAGCATCGGCGCATTCAAAGAGCAGGTTGCTGACAGCCAGTTTTCGCGCTACCCGGTGATTGGCGACAACGAGAGCCCGCTGGGTGTCGTGTTCCGCTATGACGCGCTGTCAGCGACGGACGACGAAGCACCGGTCTCTTCGATCATGAAGCCGGTGAAGGTTTCGCCGGAGCTGACCAGTGTCGAGAACCTCATGACCCAGCTGCTGCACGAGCGTCAGCATATGTGCCTGGTCTACGACGAGTTCGGCAGCTGGCGCGGTTTGGTGACGCTAGAAGACATCATGGAAACCATCATCGGCCAGCCGATCATGGACGAAACGGACGACATTCCGAACATGCGGCGCTTCGCCAAGCGCCGCTGGGATCATCGCATCAAGCGCGCCCGCGAGAGCTGAGCGCTCCTGCGGAGCGGGATTGCCGCTCCGCAGGCAATCTCAGCGCTTGATTGTGCCGAGGCGCATGAAGCGCGTCTCGCCGCTGGCGTCTTCCACACCATCGTTGTCAGTGACGACGAACAGGCGGCCCTGTTTGTCGACTGCCGCGCCTTCGACCTTGTCCAGCACCCAGCCGCCAGTGCTCTGCAGATCAGGCAGCAGATCGCGCTCCAGATGCTTGCTCACCACTGGGAAGCTCTGGCCTTCGGCTACGGGCTGCACGCCGGTCAGGTCGATGCGGTACAGGCGCTTGATTTGCGCTGCCGGGCCTTGCTGGTTGTCACGTTCGATGACCAGGAACTGACCGTTACCGATGGACGTCAGCTCGGACAAGCCGACCCAGCCGCCTTCGACAGCCGGGTCGAGCGGGTAATGGACGAAGCCCCATTCGCCGCTGCTCGGATTGAATACGCCGATACGCACCTTGCCGGCCGGGTCGTTCTTCCATTCGCGCTGGAAGGCCACATATACGCGGGTGCTGGCGCCTTCGCCGACCACCGATACGCCTTCGAATCCATTGCTGGTGCGCTGTGCCGAGACGGCTTTCGGGAGCGCGTATTCGGCCAGCACATCGCCTTTTGAATCGGCATGGATCAGCAGGTTCGGCTTGGCCTTGCCGTTGCCTTCGGAGGCCAACCAGAAGTCGCCATTGCTGACTTGGGCAATGCCTTCCAGGTCGTAGTTGACGGTCTCGCCGTCCTTGCGCAGTTCGGTCTGCCCGTCGATGACTGCAGGTGTTTGACTGGTGTCGATGTAGAAGATCCGGGAGGCCTTGTAGTAGCTATCCGGTACGGCATACAGGCGATCGTCCTGCGTACTGTCCGCAACCAGGCCGCTGAGCGCTCCCCAGGGGATCAGAGCGCTATCGCTGGAGCGGATCTCCGGATAATTCGCAGTCCTGGCGCCGTACTGATAAATCGAAATCGTCGAGCGATAGCCGTCTTCGGCCGAGTCTTCTTCACTGCTGACCACCAGTAAGTTGCGCGCCGGGATCGGCAGGATGCCTTCGGGGCCCATGCCGGCCGGCAACAACTGATGCATCACGGGTGCCCAAGGGCGCGCGACGTCGTACACCGCGACGGCATTGCCGCGTTCGCTTCCGACGAAGAGAAAATCCTGCTTGTGGAAGCTCCCCGCCGCGATGCCTTCCGGCTCGATGCCTTTGTTCTCCGAGCGATTCTCCGGATAGTGGCCGGCGCGGATGAAGGCGTGTTCCATCGAGACTCCGGCGTCGTGCCAGACTTGGCCGTTGTAGTCGAAGAGGGTGAATCCGCGACTGCCACCTTCCTCGCCGTTTGTATCCTCATAATCGCCTTCGTTGGCAGTGGCCAGCAGCGCACCGAGCCACGCGATGGAATCCGGCTCGCGGCGTTTGCCTTTAAGGACGCCCACCGGCTCGATGCGGTCGTTCTCCTCAACGTCCACGCCTTCAAGATCGACCTGGCCGGCGCTGAAGTGTCGGATCACCCGACCGCTACGCAGGTCGACCAGCACGATGTGGTTGTTCTCCTGCAGCGTGACGGCCGCAACGTCTTGGTCGTTGATGCTGACGTATTCCGGCTCCGGATCCTCCGGCGCTACTTCGGCTAGGCCCGTCAGGCTCACGTCGCGCGTAGTCCATCGCGACGGCTGGCCCTTAAGATCGACGATCCGCAGATAGCCGCCCGGCAGCTGAGGAAGCAGGCCGTTGTTCAGATCCTCGTCACGCTCGTTCTCGATCACCACGGCGGCATAACGGCCCTTCGGGCTGACGGCGATGGAATCCGGTTGGCCGCCCATGGGCAACGTGGCGACGCGCTTGGGCTGGGCCGGGTTGCGAATGTCGAACACCGCCAGCACGCCGTCTGGCTGCGCAAAGCTGGCCGAAGTATTGACCGCCACCAGTACAAAGTGGTGATGCACTGCGACCGAGGTCGGCTCGCCTTCGAGCTTCACGAAGCCTGCAGGCTTTGGCGATTTCGGGTCTTGAATGTCGACCAGGCCGATCCGCTCGCCGGGGCTGTCGGTGTAGATCAGCGTACGGCCGTCGCGGCTGACTGCGGTGATCTCGGCAACGGTCTCGCGGGAGGCGTCTTCGTCCGCACCGAGGTTGCTGTACACCGGAAACGTTGCAACCCGCTCGAAGTATTCCGCGGCGCGCGATGAGGCAGCCTGAGAGGCGAGCGGCAGCAAGGCCAGTGTTAACGCAGTGGATAGCGCGGTACGGGTCAGGCGGGTCGGTGTTCTCATGCGAGCCTCGGCGATTGGCGATGGGGTTTGGCCGAAACACGCTAGGCGGGGATTGTTACGAGGGCGTTACGGGGTTGCGCTTGTTGCGGCGATCAGATCCTTTGATGAATCGGGGAGGCGTGACAGCTTATCCACTTGTCTCGCCGGTTGTGCCTCCCCAGCCTGTTTGATGCCCCGCCTATTTCGGGCTGAGCTCCAGCAAACGCCCACCATCCCCATCTTCCAGCAGCCAGATGCTGCCGTCCGGGCCTTGCTCGACTTCGCGAATGCGCGCACCCATGTCGTAGCGAGCGGCCTCGCTGGCTGCTTCGCCGTTCAAAGTGACACGGACCAAAGCCTCGGCCGGCAGGCCGCCGATAAACGCATCACCTTTCCAGTCAGCAAACCGGTCGCCGTCATAGATGATCATGCCGGCAGGTGAGATCACCGGTGTCCATGAAATCTTGGGCTCGATGAATTCAGGGCGGGTGTCGTGATCGGGTATCGGACGGCCCCCGTAGTGATTGCCGTTCGAGACTTCCGGATAACCGTAGTTGCCGCTTTTCTGGATCAGGTTGAATTCGTCGCCGCCTTCCGGACCCATCTCGTGTTCCCACAAGCGGCCCTGCCCATCGAACGCGATGCCCAATGGGTTGCGGTGGCCCAACGACCAGATCTGCGCCGTCACGCCGCCTTGGTCGGCGAACGGGTTGTCGGACGGTACGCTCCCGTCCTCGTTCAGGCGAATGACTTTGCCGAGGTTGGCGTTCATGTCCTGTGCAGGGGTGAACTTCTGGCGCTCGCCCGAGGTGATCCAGAGCTTCCCGTCAGGGCCGAACGCAAGACGATGCCCGTAATGGCCTTCACCAGAGACTTTGGGCGCCTGCCGCCAGATCACTTTCGGCTCTGAAAGGGAACCGCCATCGTCGCTTAGCTTCAGGGTTGCGCGGGCGACGGCTGCGCCGCGGTTGTCACCGTCGCCATGCTCGGCATAGCTGAGGTAGATGACATTGTTCTGTGCGAAATCGGGATGGAGGATGACGTCACCAAGCCCGCCCTGACCGCCATAGGCCACCTTTGGTACGCCCGTTATTTCGTGAACCGTCCCGGTCTTCACATCGACATGCTTGAGCACGCCGCGCTTTTCCGTGATCAATGCCGTCCCGTCTGGCAGGAAGGTCATGGCCCAGGGTTCAGAGAAGCTGGCGCGTGGCGTTGCGCTGAACGGCCACTGATCCTGTTCAACGGCGTCAGGCGCAGCGGTTGCGAGCGAAGCCGTACCCAGAGCCATGGCGCTAACGAGGTGCAGAGAGAGTCGCTTCATCACCATCTGTTCTCCAAAAGTCAGGCCCCAGCGCACCTGCGGTGGGGCCATTCGATCAGGGCTCTATGCCGGGCATATCACGCAACTTCCGGACGTTGGGCTTACTGCGTTCGGGTCACCCGCCATACGATGTTAGCCAAGTCGTCAGCCACGATGAGAGCACCGCGTGGGTCGACCGTCACACCCACGGGCCGACCATGTGTCCCTTCGGCAGTGCGGAAGCCCGTCACGAAATCGACTGGCTCGCCCGAGGGTTTCCCGTTCCTGAATGGCACGAAGACCACCTGATAACCGGACGGATTCTCGCGGTTCCAACTGCCGTGCTCGCCAACGAACACGCCTTCGGCAAACTTCTCGCCCATGACCGGTGAAGAAAAGTCCACGCCGAGCGCAGCGACGTGCGGGCCCAGTGCGTAGTCCGGCTTGATCGCGGCCGCGACCAGATCGGGGTTCTGCGGGCGAACGCGATCATCGACGTGCTGCCCCCAGTAGCTATACGGCCAGCCATAGAAGCCGCCTTCTTGTACCGAGGTGAGGTAGTCAGGGACCAGATTCGGACCAAGCTCGTCCCGCTCGTTCACCACCGCCCACAGCTGATCCGTGTCGGGGCGAATCGTCAGTGCCGTTGGGTTACGCAGGCCCGTTGCGTAGGGCTTGTGAGCGCCTGTCTCCGCATTGATCTTCCAGATCATGGCCCGGTCGACTTCCGCCTCCATCCCGCGTTCGGTGATGTTGCTGTTCGAGCCGATGCCAACGTACAAGAAACGACCGTCCGGGCTCGCGGCGAGCGCCTTGGTCCAGTGATGGTTGATCCGATGCGGCAGGTCCGTGACCTTGACCGGCTCGCCACTGGCCTCGGTCTGACCTTCCTGATACTCGAAGCGCACCAGCGAGTCCTGGTTGGCCACATAGATGTTCCCGTTAGCCAGCGCCAGGCCATACGGCGCGTTAAGGCCGTCCGCAAATATCTTCTGCAACTCGTAAACGCCGTCACCATCGGCATCGCGAAGCAGGGTCAGACGGTTACCGCTTTTGACCGAGGTGGTGCCCTTCGCCTTGATGTAGCCGGCGATGACATCCTTCGGTCTTAGCTTGGGTGCATTGCCGCCTCGGCCTTCGGCCACCAGGATGTCCCCATTGGGCAGCACGAGGGTTTGCCTCGGGATCTGCATATCGGTCGCGATCGCGCTGACCGTGAAGCCCTCGGGTACCGTTGGCTTCTTATCACCCCAGCCGACCGGGTCGGCAATCGTCATGCTGGGCAATAGTCCGCGCTCAGGATCGACAAGTTTGGGGTTCTCACCTTTTACCAACGCGATGTCCTGATCCGCGCCGCCGCATGCGCTCAATAACAACGCCACGCTCAGGGCGCTTAGTGGGCCTGCGTATTTCATGCTTCACCTCCTGCGCGCAGATTGGTAAAGCCGATCCAGGTCGCCGCACAGGCCAGGATGGTCACAATCACCGAAAGGATCAGGCCTGATGGCATGCTCGCCCAGGCGTCTTTGGCGTGCACGAGCGCATTAAAAAAGCCCAGCACCCAGGTAGCGGCCAGGAGCACCAGATAGATCAGCGGCCGCCCTTTCTTATGGGTGGCTTTAACCAGATTGACCAGCGCGAACAGGATCGCGAACCCGCAGAAGACCAGGCCCCCGGCGATCAGCCAAGACGCGAAGTTGGTCCACTGAATCTCATAGGTCTGGAAGTACGCGATATCGCTTAGCAGGCCGCCAAGAAACAGCGGAACGGTCCCCCCGAGCAACGTTGCGTGAACTGGGTTAGGTACATGGCGCGAGATGCTGTGTGTCGTGTGATGCGTGCTGTGGGTGATAACGGTCACGGAAGCGTCCTCATCGCTGGCGACCCAGGCCTGATGCATCGCGCGAATGCGCCTGCTGCCTGGTTCGCTCTGACTGTGCATAAATGGGGATCGTGCTGTTGGGGGGTAAGTTCACTCGTATCGACGAGGCGCTTGTTCGTAGGGGAGTGAATTGAGGCCGCATCTGCACAGCCTTGGTGACCCTGTTCGCCCTGTCGGACTTGTGGATGGCGCGCCAACATTTACTGGTGAATACAGGAGAGGCGCCTGCAGTGCAGGAAATGGCTGCCAAGAAAAGCGCGTGGCGGCTAAAAGCTCAGCAATAAGCGGGCGATCTGATTGTTTCTTGGTCGGTATCTCGCTTTCAAAATCAGCGGCGGCCGAAGTTGACCGGAATTACAGGGCTACTTCAGAGCACCCCTAACGTTTGAACTCAGCGGCCCGCTTTAGCGGGTCCGCTGCAGTGAGTAGTTAGGTGGTACGCATCACTTCCGTTAGGAAACAACGGCTCATACGTAACACCCGCCTTATGTAGCGCAGCCATTGATCTAAAGGCGATATCGCTCCAGCATTCTTTTACTTCCGGCGGCGCATCGTTGGGGATTTTTCGCCATTCATTAGCGATAAATGCGATTTGGTCTGGGGAAAGCCAAAGGGCAATTCTGCCCTTTGCGATTTCGTTATCGGGATCTGTCGGGTCCATGCCTACACCTAACGCCTAAATCAGGTGCGCCTCAGGCGTCACCTGCATTTACTTGTTATATGCGTTGTTACTAAACAGTGATTCACTTGCACTTGGATCATACCCTTTACAGCTACCACAGTGATGGCAGTCTAAAACTGACTCTCCATAAACAAATTCGTTTGCATTTGGATCATTTTCTAGCCCATCGAATATATGCTTCTTGGAGTATGGTATTTCAAGAACTCGCGAGAATAAAAATTCTGGTTCTTTCACCAAATCAAATGTAATTATTTCCAGATCAGAAACGACCTTGACTGCTATAACTCCATCATAGAAATCACCTATTGAATGCTCACATAAATCGATTTTATTCATGCAAATATTGCAATTGTCGCCAAATGCCATGCATTCAATGCGATCATACCTTTTTCCGGTTCTATGATTGCAATCAATTGGATCTTTATTACATATTGAACAACTATATTTTTCGAAACCTCTCAAGCTGAACCCGTAATCCTGATGCAAAAGGAGGTTTGGACAGTCCGTATAATAATGATCTTCTTTAAACTTAAATGCACATTGGAAATTTTCTGACAAATACTTTCCAATATCGTGCATCTGTTGTGCTATACCAATACGATGCTCCCTTAAGACCCAAAACACTTTTAGCAGCTTTTCAAGTGCCGTTCTAAGGTCAAACTCTGGATTTTCTGACTTATTATTTTGTACTTTATCTATGAGTTTATGGGCATAAACCCAGCACTCCTTTGCAACACCTACGGGATTTGTTTCATCAAAAGACATCAGTTGAGCCTTAAAGGGAGGCTGATCCTCCATCACGTCAGCCATTAGAGATCCTTTAAACTTTCTATAATCTCGTTAACTTCACTGCCACGTCCCTCTATTAAAAGTTCTTTATATTTCCCATTTTCTTCTTTTACATATTTCACTCTAATCGTTTTATCGCTCGATAAGTTATTTTGTATCCATGCTGTAATAAAATTTGCAAATACAGCGAACGGAATTCCAAAAATCAATGGAAGAATGATATCTGCATCTCTAAGAGCCAAATAACGATGATTTTCGCCTTTGACAACCACTGAATCTATTCCTTGCTCTTGGAAATCTTTACGAATATCAGGAGAATATTCATTAATCACATCAATATTCTCCTCGCACGATTCTGGCATGATGTAAGCCACACCATCACTGAAATCAATATCACGCTCAGACAATACGCGTATTAGTTCTTGTAGATCTACTTCTCTTTCGGCAAACATTTTTCTCTCCTTGAGAATTACGATTTGAGCATATAACGATTAAGCTAACGACTAAGCTAAGGGGCGGCGGAACGCCGTCCCAGCGAACGAAGTGAGCGATTTGAGCGACTTGTTATGCGCTAGTTAATTTTCCAAGAGTTTTCCATGCTCCCAAAATATATTGGACAGTCAGGCTCTTGCTGGGCGGTATACGCGTCGTCAGCCATCAGAACTGCGGGCTGTAGACTTGACGGTTGAAGAAAGTCGAGATCACCACACCCCGTAATGTTAAAGGTATAAGAAGCTTTAATTGATGGGGTTGCTTTAGTTCCTTTGGTTGCGTTTTTAAGTGAAGCTTCTGCTCTTACGATCTCGCCATCGCGGTAACGAACCACCACATTGTATTTACCGCCCACAGCTTTGCTGATAACACCACCCATTGCCGGGTCGGCAGGTGCATCCCCTAAGCATCCAGTCAGTGCCACGAAAAGAAATAAGGATGCGATGTGAAACTTGTTTTTCATGGTTACTGAGTCTCGGTCTTAGGTAAGGGCATAACGTTTGGTTAAGGGGCCGGCTTTAGCCGGTCCCAGTGAGCGAAGCGAACGGTTTGAACCACTAGTTAGGGATTAGCTGACTCAGTAGGATTTTGTAATCGTTACTGAAATTTGAAAGCCACCTAGGGTCATTCTCGAATTTCACTCGGAAATCGGCATTTTCTTTGTCTTCAATTTCGAATGTTTCGTGAAATTCTGTTTCTCGGCTAACGATGACTGGAGCCATGCCATAGTTTGTGAATTGGTCAGCTGTTATGTCAATTATTAGGTCCGACCACAGGAGTCAAATATGGCTCTTAAGTTCTTCTGATGCGCCGCCATTAACGCCGCTGACTCTAATGCTGCCAGGGAAGCCGCTGTCGCTGAGATACGCAGCAAGCAACATTGACGCATCATCGCAGCAAGCATCCGGAAAATTTGAGCAGCCCAACGTTGTGCGCAAGCTAATGCGCGGGGTGCGTTCTAATGCCGCTCTGAATTCTTTGGCGAGTCGGTAAATTTGCTCCATGCGGTTCCCTAACGTTTGGTTAAGGGGCGGGCTTTAGCCCGTCCCAGAGAGCGAAGCGAACGGTTTGAACCATTTGTTAGGTGCTGGCTCACCGAGCCTTCTCTCTTCTAAAAGGCTCTACCTCATGCAGATATTGTCTTTTGGACGCTCAAGGCCATTTGATCCCAATGTACGCGAAGCCATACCTCTGTGATTACTGCCGTGAGTTAATAGGTGAACCATTATTTCCTCTACTGATAGTTCTCCATAGTCGCCGTCAGTAAATTTGAAAGAGATAATTTTGGTCAATATTTCGGGAGCGGCTGTAGCGGAAAAATGAACAAGCCACGAAACATTTTCTTCAATTCTTTCTTTTAATTCTGAGTACGTTGGTGTTTCTAGAGTGTTGTCAGCTGAGTAAAGCTCAGGAGTTCCTGACATTCAGCTGATAAATAAACTGTCAACCACTGTGGTGTGGTTGAGGATTCTAATAAAGAAGACAGCATCGCTCTCCGGGAGCAGGTGTAGCTGGCGTTCTCCGAGGCTCAGTAGTTCAGAGTTTGCCCATTTTTTATACTGAAATGCTTTTGCAAACTGCAATTTAGAAATCTCCATTTTCTGCTGAACGCAGCGCTTTCTAGTTCCAGCACCTAACGTTTGGTTAAGGGGCGGGCTTTAGCCCGTCCCAGTGAGCGCAGCGAACGGTTTGAACCAGTTGTTAGAGGTTACGTTACGCTGGATCAAATGTGTGTTCTTCATGGTAGCGAAGAATTGTGTACATTTTGGGTACGCCATTGATTGTTTGAACCTCAACGTCGACTACGTATGCAAGCTTGTGCCATGGCTTTGAAAATCGGTCGTCACCCGCAAGCATGGCTTCTTTCACTGCATTATTTTCGAATATTACTTTCAGCGGCTTCTTGGATATGTCTTCGATTGTTGCTTTGTCACCAGTGTGTGACTCGGTATCAAATTTAGTTTGATACCAATACATAACTTTATTTTTTTGAATGTGATCGTCGGGTTCTTGAAGACGTTCAAGATGTCGTTGAATAGTGTTCTGAGCTGCGTTGGCTTCTTGAGAGTTTATAAAGAATTGATTAATTACTGTACTACCATCTGATACAGTGAAATTTAGCTGGGAGCCATTGTCTTTTGCTACGGGTTCTAGAATGTTGTTCCATTGCTTTAAGTCTTGCTTGGAAACTTCTTTGGGCGGAGTATCCATTTTGCCAAGTAGCCAGTCTATGATTGCTTTGGCTTGGGTAGTCCATTCTGAAAGTGAGCCGCCACTCCAGACTAATGGAACAATTGGCATTGTTAGCGCCACAAGCTCGACAATTATAGAGCCTGTACGGACTTCTTTTATATAAAGCTCTGTGCTCGCATCATAGTCTTGATTGGTTTCAGACTCGATGAATCTCTGATATTGCTGATTGATACCTAGCAGAGACATTGTGAGGTCAGTTAAAACAACTGGTTTTTGGTTGTTAATCTTGATTTCAAGCTTATGGCTGAAATCTATTTCAATGACGTTACTAACTTCCATGAGTAACCTCTAACGATTGAGCTAAGGGGCCGGCTTCGCCGGTCCCAGCGAGTGAAACGAGCGACTTCAGCGCCTTGTTAGCTTTTATTCGTTCAGTGGAAATGCACTTTCGATCCAAGCGTCTTTCAGTACTGGCTCTGCGAAAGTGCCTCCTAGCAACCCATTCATCCTTACTCTTTGGTCTTTACTAAGTAGGTAGAGTTGAGACATAAGCTCATAACCTGAGTCTGTAGGAAGAACAGGTTCGAAAACAAAATAAGCTACTAGGCTATTGTTTGATTCTCTGAGTGGCGTTAATTTGATGCCAATAACTTTCTCAAATGGGAACTGTCCTAATGCACCTGGTGTGAAACCAACAAATGAAGAAATATACCCTTCCCAGGTTACTCTTTGGCCGCTGTGTATATTAAATATTTTCTCGCGCTTTAGTTGGTCCATTGACGAGTAATCTCTAAAGCCAACAGGATTTTCTACCACGTTAATAGCACGTCTAGCTCCCTCTAAGTATGGGTCTTCGTTTTTAGTTAATGGAATAAAATAAAAGATCACTGAAAGCACTAGAGCTAATACAGTGACAACGCCATAGACGTGGTTGTGATACGTGTGCCACCAAGATGGATAAATTTCCTGCTCCAGCTTCTTGATGTCAGATTTTAAAATAAAATTTACGAGCTCAATTTTATTTAAATTACTATAGCCTGTAATTCTCAAATTTTTGGCGAGCAACTTTAGTTCATCTTTATTTTTCTCTTCCAGTTTATCTCTGATTGCTTCGTCATTCATGCTATAACTTCATTGTAATTTTGATTTGAAAGCTAACTATAATTAGACACCATTTGGTGTATAAGACGCCGGACGGGCGTGGTGTATAACATTCCTTGTCATCGCGGTGCTCCTTGTCTAGGCTGGGCGTTTCCGAAGGACGGTGACTGTATAAGGGAGTTATACACCATGGATGGAAGGCCGCGATTGCTCGATCAGGTCCGGGACCAGATCCGGCTGAAACACTACTCGATCAGAACTGAACGTGTCTATTGCGAGTGGGTGAAGCGCTATATCCGATTTCACAAATATCGACATCCGCTTGAAATGGGCGCAGCTGAAGTTGAGGCGTTTCTTTCGGATTTGGCTGTGCGCCGTGATGTATCCGCTTCAACGCAGAATCAGGCGCTGGCTGCGTTGTTGTTTCTTTATAAGCAAGTACTCAAGCAGGAGCTACCCTGGCTTGGCGAAGTGGTGCGTGCAAAAAAGCCCGCTCGTCTGCCGGTGGTGCTCTCTATCGACGAAGTGCAAAGGATTCTCAGCCATCTGGATAACGACGTCGGGTTGATAGCACGACGGTTATATGGTGGCGGTCTGCGGTTGCTGGAAGGGGTACGGCTCAGAGTCAAGGACGTCGATTTATCGCGCCTACGTTGCGGCATAGCTTCGCAACTCATCTGTTGGAAAGCGGACAAGATATTCGCACTGTGCAGGAGTTGTTGGGCCATGCAGACGTGAAGACAACCATGGTCTACACCCACGTACTAAACCGGGGCGGCTTGGCGGTTTTGAGTCCGTTGGATCGTTTGTAAGTTTGCGGTATGCGCAGAGGGATGCGCTGGTCCGGCTATCGGCCGCCAGGTACGGTCGCGAAAGGGCGAACCGCCTAGGATCGCTAGGACGGGCCCGTGTCATTTTTGAAAATGAATGAGCTGTAACGGTGGGTAATACCGCGCCCTGGGCGATGGCAAGCCATCAACCCAGGGCATTGCACCAATAGGCGCTAGATCTCGATTGATACCCCAGCCTGCAGGGTGCGTGGGGCGCCCGGGTAGGCCCAGATGTTCCACGCGCGCTCTTCGTATTCCTCGTCGAAGACGTTGTCGAGGTTGAGGTTGAGGCGAATGCGGTCGGTGAGCGGGTAGTAGGCCAGCAGATCGACCACGGTGTAGGCGCCCATGTCGTAGGCAGTGTTCGAGGTGCTGCCCTTGCGTGAACTGACGTACTTCACGCCAACCCCAAGGCCCAGCCCGTCCAGCGCACCGTTGTCGAACTCGTAGGTGTCGAGCAGGTTGAAGCTATGCTCTGGCACGTTGGCCAGGCGGCTGCCCACCGGCACGGCGGCGCTGTTGCTTTCAGTGACTTCAGCGTCAACGTAGGCATAGCCGCCGATCACGCGCCATTGCGGGGTGATGTTGCCGGCAACGCTGAGGTCGAAGCCGCGGCTGCGGACCTCGCCTGCAGCCACCTGGAAGGCCTGGGAGCCAACGTTTGCCGGATCAGCCGTCAGCACGTTTTCCTTGGTGATGTGGAACAGCGCGGCCGTCACGCTCAGGTTGTGTTCGGGCAGGTCGTACTTGATGCCAGTCTCGTAGGCGACGCCTTCTTCCGGGTCGAACGCCTGGCTGCTGCGGTCGGCGCCACGGTTGGGCTTGAATGAGCGGGAAGCGTTGGCGTAGACGGCCAGTGCTTCGGTAAGGTCGTAGATTGCACCGATGCGCGGCGAGACGGCGTTATGCGCCTGATCCCAGCTGCCAGCAGCCGACAGCTTGTTGGTGTAATTCTGCTCGAAGCGTTCCAGGCGGGCGCCCAGTTGCAGGGTGAATCGGTCGGTCAGCTCGACCTGATCCTGCATATAGAAGGCATAGGACTTCAGGTCTTCGTCGTCCCAGTAGTTGGGGCCGAGAATGGGGGGCAGCGGCTGGCCATAGACCGGCTCGTACATGTCGATCGGGAAGGAGCCTACGCCACCTGCGGAACGGTCGATGCGGGAGTTGTAGTTAAAGTCGTCGTACTCGATGCCGGTCAGCAGGGTATGCATGAAGCCCAGAGCGCTGAAGCGGCCTTCGAGGTTGGCCTGAACGGCCGTATCGTTCCATTCCAGCCGTCGTTCGCTGTAATTGCGCCCCACGGTGCGGCCGTCAGCGGCCAGGGCGTTGTTCTCCACGGCGCCACCCTCCAGGCTGCCGTCGAGGTATTGCACGCCGCCGCGCAGCGTCCACTGATCATCCAGCAGGTGCTCGATGCGCAGCTGGGTCATGGCGTTTTCGTTCGTGAACTTGCCGGCGCTTTCTTCCCCGAGGAAGCGATCACGTGGCAGCTGGCCTTGCTGGCCGGCGTAGCGCGTCACGCCGCGGTCGAGCGGGTGACGGTTGTGGAGGTAGTCACCTTCCAGAATGATCGCGGTGGCGTCGCTGAGGTCCCAGCGCAGCACTGGGGCAACGTTGTAGCGTTCGCTTTCGACATGATCGCGAAAGCTGTCAGCGCCTTCGGCCACCAGGTTGAGGCGATAGGTGAATTCGGCCTGCTCGTCCAGTGCGCCGGTGGTGTCCAGCGTGCCGCGGCGCAGCCCCTCGGTATTGAATTGAGTGCCCAGCACGGTCCGCTGCTTGGCCTGCGGTTGCTTGCTGACAATGTTGAAGGTGCCGCCCGGGTCGCCACGGCCATACAGCATCGAAGCCGGGCCACGCAGGACCTCGATTCGTTCGATAGTGGCGGCGTCCGGCATGTTGGGGTAGCCACGGTTGATGGCGAAGCCGTTGCGGTAGAACTCCTGGGAGCTGAAGCCGCGTACCAGGAATTCGGTCAGGCCCTGGCCGCCGAAGTTGTTGCCGCGCTCGACGCCGCCGGCATAGTCCAGTGCATCCTCGAGACGGGTGGCACCGATGTCTTCTACCACCTGCCCAGGGACGACGCTGATCGACTGCGGGATTTCATGGATGGGCGTGTCGGTACGCGTTGCGCTGGCCGAGCGCGTAGCGCGATAGCCGTCCACTGGGCCGTCGGCGCGTTCGGCTTGCGAGGCGGTGATCTCCATTTGTTCGAGGGCGATGGGGGCCCCGGTAGATCCCGTTTGTTCGGCAGCGTAAGCGGTGGCGGCGAGCGCCTGTAGCGACAGCACAGGCACGAGAAGTCGACGCATTGCGGCAGTTCCTTTTTGAAGGCTTCGAGCAGAGGGGCGCAGATGCTATAGATGTTGATAACTATTATCAATTGAGTCTTTTGGCTGGATGCCTAATTGGGTCGGTTTGGCGTTTTCGATAGCCATTGCCGTGCCGCTCAACCCGGCAATGTTGCTGAGCAGGTCTTGTCGACGCGGACAATAAGGGAGCCGGTAGGGAAGCGAGCGAACCCGGCCGGCTCGGATGATTAACAGCGCGCGAGCAAGTCGGCATGCTGCGCGGACAGGACGAACAGCCCAGATATCAGCGAGCAACGTTGCGCGTCGAATGACGGGAGTTCGGCAGCCTACGAGGGAGGGCCAGAGGGCGCTCGGTCGATCAGCCTCGTGTTATCGAGGCTTCCCCCCGAGCACTGATTTGCCGCGAGGATGCGCCACTCATGCCCGGCGCATCGCAATGGCCATCCTCAAATCAACGATCCCGGCTGGCGCCTTCGCGGGACCGAGTCGAGTCGGCTGGCGTTTCGGTGCCGGTCATCGTCGACGATTCGGTATCGGGTTGGGTGTCGTCAGTAGGCTCGGCTCCAGGCTCGCTGGACGGTACGACTGTTGGCGTTCCGATGCTTTGCGAGGCGCCACGGCAAGTCAGCTCGGCGAAAGGCTGGTCCGGCGAGTACTCGCCTGGCACCCGCTCTACCCGCTGAGTGTTGGGGCTTACGGTGAAAACGGGCGGGGCGGAGGTGTCGGCACGTGCATCCTCGGGCACGTGGAATTCGCAGGTCACGGTGTCACCGGTATTGTTCCTCACCTTCACCGCACGTATTCCGACCAGCTCGCCACCCGCCTCGGTGGTCGAGGTCGGCACGCCCATGGCGCTGACTTCAATATCCAGGCCGTTCAGGTGGGTAATCACTTCGGGCTTGGGTGTCTGGGCAAACGCAACAGGTGCGCAAAGGGCTAAGCCTAGGGTCGTGAGCAGTGCCTTGGTCATGGAAACCTCCTCGAGTCGATGACTGCTTAGAAGGGTTCGAGGGGTGAGGGTTCGGTCTGCTCTCCGATTTGCTTGACCGGTGCTTCGCAACCAGCGGTTGAGCGCTACTTCTGTGGCTTCAGATTGCGCGCATAAAGCGCTTTCCCGCCGGTGGAGGTGGTGCCTCTGGCCTCCAGCTCGAAGCGTTTGGAATGCGATTTGATCAGATCGCTGAGTTTCTTGAAGCCATACAGCCGCGGGTCGAAGGCGGGACGCAGTTTGCTGATGTTGGAGCCGAGCTCGCCGAGCTGCACCCAGTCATCCTCGTCATCGGCAATGTCGCTAAGAACCTTGGCGATGAACTCCACCGGAGCCTTTTGCGCTTTGACCTGGCCGCCTTTGTCGGCGGTTTTGACCTCGTCTTCGGACTTTTCTGCAGGCTCCGGCGCGGTCGTCTTGTCCCCATTGTTTGGGGGTTCCTGAGAGGTCTTGGGCGCGTCGGCGCGAAGAATTTCGGTGTAGATGAACTTGTCGCAGGCTGAAACGAAGGGCGATGGGGTTTTTTGTTCGCCAAAGCCGTAGACGGTCAGGCCTTCTTCGCGGATTCGTGCGGCCAGACGCGTGAAGTCGCTGTCGCTCGAGACCAGGCAGAAGCCGTCGAAGCGGCGCGTGTAGAGCAGGTCCATCGCGTCGATGATCAACGAGCTATCGGTGGCGTTCTTACCGGAGGTATAGGCGAACTGCTGAATCGGCTGGATCGAATAGTCGAGCAGTACCTTCTTCCAGCTGCCGAGGTTGGGCTTGGTCCAGTCGCCGTAGATGCGCTTGACGCTGGCGACGCCGTATTTGGCGATTTCCTCGAACAGGCCTTCGACAATCGCGGCGGGGGCGTTATCGGCGTCGATAAGAACCGCAAGATGGATCTGCTGACGGGCGTTGCTGGGCTTGGTGGCCATGATTCGTCCCTGGATGGATGTGTGCCGACCATAACGCCAGTTGCAACTGGGGGCCAGGGCAGTGCGGTAGCAATCTGGATGACAGGCTTTGCCGTTCCGATTGAACCCTCGCGGGCGAGTCGGTTCCGACTTTGCGTCCAGGCTGCTCGAAGCGCTCTGGCTGGTGCTGCCCAGCGTAGCGACTAGAGTAAGCCGTACCCTTAACGTTTCTCACGAAAAGGCGCCTTCATGACTCCCATCGTCGACTTTCTCAACACCATCTTCTGGGGCTACGTTCTTATCTATGGGCTGCTTGCGGTGGGTGTGTTCTTCACCATCCGCCTGGGCTTCCTGCAGTTTCTGCATTTCGGCGAGATGGTTCGGGCGATCAGAGGCGCGCGGCAAAGCGATTCGTCAGGTATCTCACCGTTCCAGGCGTTGTGTACCAGCCTCGCGTCGCGGGTTGGCACTGGCAACCTGGCCGGGGTAGCCGTTGCGCTTTACCTGGGCGGTGCCGGGGCAATCTTCTGGATGTGGATGGTGGCGCTGGTGGGCATGGCCACGGCCTATGCGGAAAGCTCACTCGCACAGCTGTACAAGGTGCGCGACGGGGAGGGCCAGTATCGGGGCGGCCCGGCGTTCTACATTGCCAAGGGTTTGAAGGCGCCATGGGCGGGCGGCGTGTTTTCCGTGGCGCTGATCATCTCGTTCGGACTGGTGTTCAACGCGGTGCAGGCCAACTCCATTGCCGATGCCATGGAGGGCGCGTTTGGTGTCCCGAAACTCTGGGTTGGCATTGCCATCGCCATCCTCGCCGGGCTGGTGATCTTCGGCGGGCTACGCTCCATAGCGCGCTTCGCCGAACTCGTGGTGCCGCTGATGGCGGGCCTTTATGTGTTAATGGCACTGATCGTGTTGCTGATGAACCTCACCGAGGTGCCAGGCGTGCTGATGACCATCGTCCGCAGCGCCTTTGGCCTCGAAGAAGCCGCCGGTGGTGTCGCCGGCTCGGTGACCGCGGCGATGCTCAATGGCATCAAGCGCGGCTTGTTCTCCAACGAGGCAGGCATGGGCTCGGCGCCCAACGTGGCGGCGACGGCGACCCCAGCGCCGCATCATCCGTCTTCCCAGGGGCTGGTGCAGGCGATGGGCGTGTTCATCGACACCATCGTTATCTGCACCGCTACCGCGGTGATGATTCTTCTGTCGGGCGTTCTGGAGCCCGGTTCGGGTGTGACCGGCACGCAACTCACCCAGCAGGCGATGGAAAGCCACATCGGCGTGGCAGGGACCTACTTCATCGCCATCGCCATTCTGTTTTTCGCCTTTACCTCGATTGTCGCCAACTACGCCTATGCGGAGAACGCGCTGATCTTCCTGGGTGCGGGTAACAAACTCGGCCTGACTCTGCTGCGCCTGGCGGCATTGGGAATGGTGATCTGGGGCGCTTACGAGGCAGTCACGACCGTGTTCAACGCGGCGGATGCGTCCATGGGGCTGATGGCGACGATCAACCTGATCGCAATCACGCTGCTCTCCGGCACGGTGGTGAAACTGACCAAGGACTATATGGCACAGATCAAGGCGGGCGAGGTGCCTACGTTCAAGGCCGCGGACTACCCGGAACTGAAAGCCAAGATCAACAACAACATCTGGCGCTGATGTGAAAACGCCCCGGCAAGCATGCCGGGGCGTCGTGCCTTACAGCTCGGTGGGTCAGCTCGGTAGCCGGTCCAGTGTTTTTGGCTCATGCATCGGGCAGCCGTTGTGACGAGCACGGAACTCGGATGACATCTCATAGGCCGGCTTGCGCGAGCGCATGATGCCGCCGAGCGGTCGATGGGCCGCCAGTCCATGCCAGGGGCTGAAGGACATCTGGTCATCCACCACCGCTGCGCGGGCTTCGCTCCAGGCCGATTGCGGCTGGACGTTGATCCGCGCAACCGTGACGTAAGGGCTGGCATCTTCCGGCCAGACCACGCTGGCGTCCTCGATGGGCATTTTCTCGATGTCAGTGGCCAGCTGCACACGTAGCTCCCAGGTCCCGCCGTGCTGAGCGAAATGGTCGTTGATCGCCTCGCGCAACCCGTTCGGCTTGTCCTTGAGGTCGACGTTCTGATCGGTCAGCGCCGTCAATTCCGGCGAAACAGGCACCACCGAGAGCTTGGCGAAGTAACGGCCATAGAGCAGCGGAACCACGCTGTAATAGGTCTCCCCGAGCAGGTTGGTGGTGGGATGACCGCCCATGCCCTTGAGCGTCGCACTTTCGCCGCCGGCCTTTTCCACCAGACTCTCGGCACCGCGCAGCGCGGCAGACAGCGCCTGCTTGGCGCGGGGCGCTCGGTCGGTAGTCTTGGCGATCAACTTCACCGACTTGAGAAAGTCCTTGGGTGTCGGCGCCAGGAACGCCGGCGCGTTGACCATGACGAAATCCTGGGTGACCTGGCCGTCCGCATTCGGCAGGCGTTCGCCTTCAACGCCGATGAGCTTGATCGCCAGCCCGCGCGGAGTGGAAACCTTGTCATCAAGGATGTCGCCCGGATTGGTCGAATAACGCATCACCACCGGCATCTTCCCTGGCTTCGCAAAAGCCCCCTGGGCCAGTTCTGGCGGTAGGTCAGGCAGGATTTCGATTTCGCCCTGCAGCAGGCCGTGGCTCTTGGCGTGCACGCTGCGAACAGCATGGCCGCTGTCGGCAAAGGTCGTCTCGGTGATCTCGCGCATGGCCTGGATCAGGCCGGAGATGGTCTCGGCTTCGTCGTCTGGCACCTGCTCGAAAGCGGGGTCGAAGGGTAGGGGCGTTACGGTCAGGCGATCGGTCATCGGCTCGGCTCCGTCTGGTGATGCGGACTTATGGACTGCTGCGCCGCGGTCTGTAGTCGACAATCGAGGTCTGGAATCGTTTTCGAAGAGCGTGCAAGCCTTTGGAAATGGGCTTCGCGCGGGATCAGTCCACAAGCCTGGATTGCCCAGGCCCAAGAGCGCGCCGTTTTACTGCGGAATTACCCCAAGCCCGCGCGCCATCAGTGCCGCCAGCAGAGGAAGCAGCAGCAGGGCGAGCAGCTCGATGCGGATCACTGTCTTCACCCAGCGCCCAGTGGTTGGACTGATCGATGGGACCTGGCCCGCCTTCAGCGCCGGACGCCATTTGAGGAAGGTCACGGTCGGATAGATCGACAACAGGGCAACGATGACGAACAGCCCGACCTTGGCGTGGAAGAAGCTGTTGTTGAGGTAATAGTCCAGCCCCTTGCCATAGCGCATCGCCCGCGCTGCGCCGGTGACCAGGACGAACCCGGCGGCGATGCCGAAGGCCAGATCAACGCGAAACAGGCTGCGGGCGCGTTTGAAATTCAGCGGCAGGCGGAACAGCTGGTGCTCGAGCACCAGCAGGGAGAAGAGCAGGAAGATCGCCACGAAGTGCAGGTAGGCGGCGACGGCATAGGCCATTTTCTGAAGGTCCTTTGGTTAGGGTTGCTGCGGTGCGGCGGTGACAGCTGCCGCCGCATGGGTCGAGGCGAACCATTGCCCCTGGCGTTGCAGCCGCCTGGCGATGCTGCCTAAGCAGACGCCGCGCAGGAGCATGAAGGCGAGAAAGGCCAGCCACAAGCCGTGATTGCCCATCCCACGCAACAGCCAGCCCAATGGTAGCGAAATCAGAACGGCAAGCAGCATGGCGTTTCGCATTTCCCGCGCACGGGTGGCACCGATGAACAAGCCGTCCAGCAGATAGCTCCAGACGGCGACCAGGGGCAGCGCGGCGAGATAGGGCAAATAGACGGCGGCGGTTTCGCGCACCGAAGGAATGTCGGTCTGCAGGCTGACGAACAGCTCGCCGCCCAGCAGGAAGAACAGCCCGAAGGCCAGACTCGCCAGCAATGACCAGCCGCCGGCAACAGTCAGAATCCGGCGCAGCTCGGTGCGGCTCTGGGCGCCGATCGCATGCCCGCTCAATGCTTCGACCGCGTGGGCGAGACCATCGAGTGCATGCGCCGTGAGCATCAAACCGTTCAGCAGCAGGGCATTGGCCGCTACCGTGGCGTCACCCAGCCGCGTCCCTTGGACCGTGACCAGGAAGAACACCAGCTGCAGCGCCAGCGAACGAAGGAAAATGTCGCGGTTGACGGACATCAGCGGGCGCCAACTGGCCCACAGGCGCAGCGCCTGACGGTCCAGGCGTCCGGCGTAACGCAATAGCGCGCCTCGGGTCAGCGCCAGGCCGACCAGCACACCGCTCCATTCGGCAATGACCGAGGCGCGGGCTGCGCCGGCCACGCCCCACTCCAGGCCGATGACGAACCACAGATCCAGCGCAACGTTGATCAGATTTGTCGTCAACAGAATCGCCAATGGCGCGCGCGCATTCTGGGTGCCGAGAAACCAGCCAATCAGCGCCATGCTCGCCAGCGCGGCGGGCAGGCCGAACAGGCGGGTATGAAAATAGGCTTGGGTGAGCGCGTCGAGTTCGGCAGAGGGCTGCATAAGCTGCAGCGCGTAACCTTTCAGCGGCCTCGCAAACAGGCTCAACAGCAGCGCAAAGCCCAGCGCCAATAGCAAGCCCTGCAGCAGCACCTGACGCAGCGCGCCGCCGTCCTGACGTCCGGCGGCCTGAGCAGCAAAGCCGGTGGTGCCCATGCGCAGAAAACCCATCACCCAGACCAGTAGGCTATAGAGGCTGCCGCCTACCGCAACCGACGCGAGCTGATGCGCGTGCGGCAGGTGGCCGATCACCGCGCTGTCGACCAACGCCACCAGTGGCACGGAGAGGTTGGACAGAATCATCGGCGCAGCCAGCGCCCAGACCCGTTTATGAGTGGGGGCGTGCTGCCAGGCGGTCAATAACCGTGACATGAAGGGCTCCAGAACAGCCGGGCATGATACGTCGCGATGGTTCGGAGCGCAGCCGAGCGATGGCGCTGGTGCCGTGCTCGGTCGGGTTGTCGGTGGAGTAGGGCGCTACGAATGGCTCAGTGGATCAGCCAGCTCAGCAGCCAGAGCCCGAGGAACAGATAGATCACCCCAGCGATGATCGAGCGGCGGAAGAACGCGCGAAACGCGCCGACCAGCAACATCAGGCCGATGGCCAGTGCAATGAGGCTGATCAGTGAACGATCCATGCCGAGGGTCCGCGACAGGCCCTCGAGAAAGTTGGCGCCGGCATCGGCGAACAGCCCGAAAAAGCCGCTGAGCGCATCGACGATGTAACGAATTACGGTGCCGAGCGCCTGGCCCAACCATTCGAAAAAGCTTTCCACCTGCATGCTGCACTCCTGCCAAACGATCCGCGGCCGCAAGCGCAGCCGTTCCCTGGTCCATTGGGCTGCCAATCCGTCTGGCAGTTCCCGGCGTTGCGATTGAACCGCAGCCACGGCGATGGGTCAGTAGCAGGCTGATCGTCGCCATCGCGTGCACCGTCACGCAAATGCAACCCTTCGCGATCAGGCTATCTCGCCAGTAGCGGCCTAACGAGAAAAGACGATGCCGATTGTTACCAGTACCCGCCCGCGTTGGTTGCCCGAGGTTCGCCCGCAGGTCTGGGCGTTGGGAATGCTGGCTGCAGGTCTGCTGCACACAGCTGCCACCTTTCACCTCGATGAGCGGGTGTTCTATTCGCTGCAATCGGCTTGGCAGGAGAGCAGTCTCCAGACGCGCAGCCTCTGGTTGCCCGAGTACCAGGTGCGTGTCGAGGCTAAGCCGGTGGCGACCGTCGGTAACAACCTTTCCGGCTTGACCTTCGATGAGCAGCGCAATCAGCTCTGGGCCGTGGTGAACAACCCGGAGGAGCTCGTCGCGATGGATCTCAACGGTGAATTCATCGCTCGCTATCCCTTGAAGGGGTTCGTCGACGTCGAGGCCGTTACCTACCTGGGCGACAACCTGCTGGCAGTTGCCGAGGAGCGCAGCCAAACGATCGTGATCCTCCCGGTTCCCTCGCAGCCCGGTGAGCTGGTGCGTGAGGATTACGCGGCAGTCTCGCTGTCCATGGGCGCATCGGACAACTCGGGTTTCGAGGGGTTGGGCTACGACCGCGCGGGCGATCGACTGTTTGCGGTGAAAGAACACTCACCACGCAAGCTCTATGAGATCCAAGGCATCAAGGCCAGCCTCAGCGGGCAACTGAACCTCAAGGTCATTGATCGTGAGGCGTGGATCGAGGACAAGGACATGGCCAGCGACCTTGCCTCGGTGCACTACGACGAGCGCACCGGTCATCTGGTGCTGCTGAGCGATGAAGCGAAAATGATGCTTGAGCTCGACGGTGAGGGTGAGCTGGTCAGCTTCCGCTCGTTGTGGAGCGGCTTTGCCGGTCTCGACAAGAGCGTGCCTCAGGCCGAAGGCATGACCTTTGACGAGCGTGGCGATCTGTATCTGGTCAGCGAACCCAATCTGTTCTACGCCTTCGAGCGGAAGTAGCCGAACCGCGATCAGCCGCGGCGGATCATCCAGACGCCTGCGAAAATCAGCAGCAATCCCCCTAGCTTGCCCAGGCTGATCGACGCCTGGCGAAAGCCCGCCCAGCCGAAGTGATCGAGCAGCAGCGCCATCCCCAGCTGGCCGGCCAATACCAAGGCCATGAACAGCAGCGCACCGATACGCGGGCCGGCGAAGGCGGCGGTGGCAATGAAGAACATTCCTAGCAATCCAGCACACCAGTGATACCAGTTCAGGCCCCGCAGTGCCTGGATGCCCGGCATGTCCCGCTGGAACAGCACCACGCAGATCAGCGCCACGGTGCCCACTGCGAAGGACAGCATCGCGGCGCTCATGACGCTGCCAAAGTGCTTGGCCACCTGCCCGTTGATGCCGGCCTGTAGCGGCAGGAAAGCCCCGGCGATAAAAGGCAGAACGAGAAGCCACCAGGCTGCGACGGGCATGCAGATTTCCTCCAGAGCAAAAGAAAGCCCGCCGAGGCGGCGGGCGTTGTTCAGAGCGAGCCGACAATGCTAGCGCGGCGGGTATTGCGAGAGAACCTTATTGACGGTTTCACGAAACATCCCGGCCCGTTCCTGAGGACTCCCCGGGTCGTCGCGCAGAACCTGTTCGGCACTGCCGCGCCAGACCAGTTTGCCGTCGTCAGCGTCATACATATCCAGCTGTAGGGTGCCGACCTGATAGTGAATGGTGCGGGTGTCAGTCATCACCGGCCCGCCCCAGAACCCATGCCATGGGCCGCCCCAGCCACTGATCGATGAGGTGGTGTATTGCTGGCTGCGCTCATCGACGAGAAACCAGGCCTGCACCAAGAGATCCGGTTGTGCGCCTGACCCTGCCTGGCGTAGGCCGCGTTGGTCCAGCTGCTCGCTGACGGCGCTGCGGATGCGTTGCTCGGTCAGGTCGCTTTTGATGCGGGGATCGTCTGGTCGGTACTGCAGGGCGGGCTCTTTCCAGCTCCAGGTCCGATAGGCGGAAAAATCACGCTGCGGATCGAAATCGCGTTGCACTTGGGTGCTCTGACAGGCGGCCAGCATCAGCAGCAGAGGCAGCATCAGCAATGAACGGAACATCGGGGTTCTCCTTGCGTTAAGTGCGTGGGCTCAGCGCGGTGGGTAATCAGCAAGCGCGCGGTTCACGGCGGCTCGTGCGGCGTCCTTGCGCTCGGCCTGATCACCGCCACTGCGGGCCTCGGCGCGATTGCTCCAAACGGTCTGGCCGGAGGCGCTGTCGATCATCTCGATGCGCACCGTCATCACTTCCTCTTCATAGTTGCGGACCACCGGGGTGCTGCCGCCAATGCCGTAGCCTGTGTTGTAGCCCGGGCCGTAGCCGCCGTAGCGCCCGGCACCGACGCCTACTCGGGGACCATAGTCATCGTAGACCTGGCGCACGCGCGTCTCCATCTGCGCGCTGGCGCTGATCTGCACGTCGCCCTTGGCGCCCGTTGGCGCAGGCCGCAAGCCGCGTTGGTCGAGCGCGCCGGAGATCATTTCCTGCAGCTCCTCGGTGCCCAGCGAAGCTGTGCCAGCCGGTGGGTTGCGCCAGCTCCAGTTCTGGTAGCTGGAAAAATCCTGCGGTGCTGCCGGGTAAGTCGGCGACTGGATACGTTCGATAGGCGGGGCAGGAGGGATAGGCGCGGACTCGTTGGTGTACGGGTTGCTGCTCTGGCAAGCCGCGAGGCTCAAGCCGAGCAGCGAACAGAGCAGGGGCAGTGCAGGGCGGATCGACATCGGTACCTCCCGGTCGGCTCAAAGCGGCCGACATAACCAGTGCAGGTAACGCCCGAGGCCGGCGAAGCTGGGATGGCGGCGGTAGGCCAGTTCCATCTCGATGAGGTCGGCAGGCTCGGTGCGGGCCTGGAAATCGGCGGGCATGTAGTCATGGAAGACGCGCACGCCACTGGTTGATTCGACCCGCCAGTGCGGCGCGAGTTGCGCAGCCAGCTCGCGCGGGTCGAGCGGCTGTTGCGGTGTCAGGCTCTGGCGCTCGCCGGCATAGGTCTGAGTGCGCAGCTTCTTGAAATGGCCTTTGAGCAGGTTGCGGTAGATCAGCGCGTCGCGGTTATAGAAGGCCAGCGAGAGCCAGCCGTCCTCGGCAACCAGGCGATGCAGCACCGGCAGGATCGCCTGAGGCTCAGCCAGCCATTCCAGCACCGCATGGCAGATCACCAGATCGAACCGGCCCTCGACGTGGTTTTCGACGTCCTGCCAGGGTGCCTGGATGAACGTTGCGTTTTGGCCGGCTTCGGCAAACTGTTTGCGGGCGCCTTCCAGCATGGGTTCGGCGGGTTCCGACAGTGTGACCTGATGGCCCTGCTGCGCCAGCCACAGGCTCATGTGGCCGAGGCCTGCACCGATGTCCAGGACCCGTAGCGGGCGCTCTGGCAGTATTTCAGTCAGGTCGGCCTGCAGCACGGCGAGTCGGATCGCACCCTTGGCGCCGCCGTAGATTTTTTCGGCGAAGCGCGTCGCCAGCTCATCGAAATGCCGATCGCTCATCGGGCGAACCGCCGCTCGTTGTCGGCAAGCTTCGCCAGCAGCGCCTGTTCCATGTCGATGCCCAGCTCGCTGCACATCAGCAGCAGGTACATGAGGATGTCGCCGACTTCCTGGCCAGCGTGTGCGAGCTTGTCGGCCGACAGCTGGCGCGATTCGTCCTCGGTCTGCCATTGGAAGATTTCCACCAGCTCGGCCATTTCCACGCTGGCGGCCATGGCGAGGTTTTTCGGGCTGTGAAAGCGCTGCCAGTCGTTCTGGTCGCGGATCGCATGCAGGCGTTGGGTGATCTGTTCGATGTTCATTTGGAAAAGCGGGCTCGTTGTTTTGAGTGTGTGCCGGAAGCGGGTGGCAACAGCTCGTTCGCGCCTGGCGCGGCAGGGGCTCGTAGGAGCGAGCTTGCTCGCGATCAGCTTCTTCAGGCTACGGCTGCACTTGGCTGGCGTGGCGGCTTTGATCGCCAGCAAGCTGGCTCCTACAAAATCGCTGCAACTCGTGCAGGTCGCGCCAGTCGAGCTTCCTCGCGAGTCCGGTCGCCAGATAGGCCGCAAGCTTCCTTCAGCTAAACAACGTCTGCAAGGGGCAGATTGATCAGAGCCGGCGAATCTTCAGCTCACGCTCGACAGCGATGACCCCAGGGCGATAGTCGCCTTGCTCGGTGGCGCGGATAGCCTGCTCCAACGCCTGCTCGGCGATCTGCTCGTGCTGCTGGGAAATCGCGTTGACCCGGATCGGCAGGAAATCCAGCAGCTGCGCGTCACCAAAGGTTGCCAGCCGCAGGTGCTCCGGCCAGAGCAGATCGCGCTCGCGCAGCGCATCGAAGACGCCTTCGAGCAACACGTAGGCGGTGGTGATGAGGGCATCGGGCAGCGGGCCGCGGTCGAGCAGGGCGAGCATCTGCTCGCGTCCGCAGGCGCGGCTGAACTGTTCGGCGCGCAGGACGCTGACCTGCCCTGTGTGCCGCGACAGTGCCTGGCGAAAACCTTCCTCGCGCTGCTGACTGATGGGCAATGCGGGGCGTGCACTGATCAGGGCGATATGCGCGGCGGCCGGAACTGCCAGCGAGCGGGTGAGCAGGGCGGCCGCTTCGCAGTCATCGCTCACCACCGAACAGAAGTGCCCGGCGTCCAGCGCACGGTCGAGGGCGATCACCGGCGTGCCAGCCGCTTGCACCTTTCGATAGCTCTGGTCGTCGGCGGATAGGCAGCTGGCGACGATCAGCGCATCGCAACGTCGCGAGCGCAGCAGCTGGATGACCTGACGCTCGGTGTCCGGCTCGTCGTCGGTCCCGGCGATCAGCAACTGATAGCCGCGCTGCCGTGCGCGCTGTTCGAGCAGCTTGGCAAGGCGCGCGTAGCTGGGGTTTTCCAGATCCGGAACGATCAAACCCAGCGTTCGCGACTGCCCGCGGCGCAGGCCCGCTGCCTGCTGGTCTAGCTGAAAGCCCTGCTGTTCGGCCACCGCCATCACCCGCTCGACCGTGGCGGGGCTGATACGGCGCTGCGCAGCCTTGCCGTTGAGCACGTAGCTGGCAGTGGTTACCGAAACGTTGGCGAGGCGGGCGATGTCGGTCAGTTTCAACAGAGGGTCCTGAGACGGGTGGTATGAACTCGGGCTTCTAGAATTACCCAATATTGCGTAATGTGCCAGTCTTAGGTGAAACGTTTCAGCAGTGTATCGGTCTGAAGCGCCAGCCCAGGATTCGGGCAAAGCCGGCGTAACCGTCGGCCACAACAATCGCGAGCCCCGCAGGAGTTCTCCATGCTTGAGTTGAATGCACAGCACATCCACATGCATCAGGCCGCGGCGGACAAGCCTGCGGCGCTGGCTCTGCTGGGCGAGGTTCTGGTCGCCGACGGACTGGTCGCGCCGGGTTACCTCGACGGGCTGCGCGCGCGCGAAGCGCAGGGCTCGACCTTTCTCGGTCAGGGCCTTGCGATTCCGCATGGCACGCCGGAAACCCGCGATCAGGTGTTCACCACTGGCGTGCGGCTGCTGCATTTTCCGGCCGGCGTCGATTGGGGCAATGGTCAGCAGGTGTACCTTGCCATCGGCATCGCGGCGCGCTCGGATGAACATCTGCGGCTGCTGCAACTGCTGACCCGAGCGTTGGGCGAGGGCGATCTGAGCGAGGCGCTGCAGAAGGCAGAAAGCCCCGAAGCCATCATCGACCTGCTGCAGGGCGCGCCGCAGGCGTTGGCGCTGGACGGCGAACTGGTGGGCCTGGGCGTCGCCGCCGATGATTTCGACGAGTTGGCCTGGCAAGGTGTCAAATTGCTCAAGCGCGCCCAATGCGTGGAGCCTGGCTTCAATGCCAGCCTGCCGATGAGCCAGGCGTTGCCGCTGGGCGATGGCCTCTGGTGGCTCAGTAGCGAGCAGTCGGTGCAAAGCCCGGGGCTCGCGTTCGTCACGCCAACCTCTAGCCTTGAGCATTTGGGCCAGCCGCTGAATGGCCTGTTCGTGCTGGCCAGCCTGGGCGAAGCGCATCAGGCCATGCTTGAGCGACTGTGCAATCTGTTGATCGAAGGGCGCGGCCAGGAGCTGAGCCAGGCGACTTCCAGCCGCGTGGTGCTCGAAGCGCTGGGCGGCGAGGTGCCGGCAGATTGGCCCAGCGCTCAGGTGCCGCTGGCCAACGCCCATGGGTTGCATGCGCGCCCGGCCAAGGCGCTGACCGAAGTGGCTCAAGCTTTCGATGGCGAGATCCGCGTGCGCCTGGCCGGCAGCGAGAGCGCCGGGGTGTCGGTCAAGAGCCTGAGCAAATTGCTGGCGATGGGCGCGCATCGTGGTCAGGTGCTGGAGTTCATTGCCGAGCCTTCCATTACCAACGATGCACTGCCGGCGCTGGTGCGCGCGGTGGAAGAAGGGCTGGGCGAAGAGGTCGAACCCTTGCCGGCAGCTGGGGAGACGGAGCAACCCGTCATCGCCACGCAACCCGATGAGTCGGCCATCGAGCAGGCCGCTCTGCGCGCTGGCGATCAGGTAAACGGCATCGCTGCTTCGCCGGGCATCGCCATCGGTCCGGTGCTGGTGCGCAAGCCGCAGGTGATCGACTACCCCAAGCGCGGCGAATCGCCAGCGGCGGAATTGCAACGGCTGGATGCTGCGTTGGACAAGGTTCATGCCGAAATCGGCACGCTAATCGAGGCAAGCCAGGTCGTTAGCATTCGCGACATCTTCACCACTCACCAGGCCATGCTGCGTGACCCGGCGCTGCGCGAAGACGTGCAGGTGCGGCTGCAGAAGGGCTTGAGCGCCGAAGCGGCCTGGATGGAAGAGATCGAGAGCGCGGCGCAGCAGCAGGAATCCCTCCACGACAAACTGCTGGCCGAGCGCGCCGCCGACCTGCGTGACGTGGGTCGCCGCGTGCTGGCCTGCCTGACCGGCGTCGAAGCCGAGCAGGCCCCGGACGAACCCTACATTCTGGTGATGGACGAAGTGGCGCCTTCGGACGTTGCCACGCTCAACGCCCAGCGCGTCGCCGGCATCCTCACCGCCGGTGGTGGCGCCACTTCCCACAGCGCCATCATCGCCCGGGCGTTGGGGATTCCAGCCATCGTTGGTGCCGGGCCGGGCGTGCTCGGGTTGGCGCCCAACACCCTGCTGTTGCTCGACGGCGAGCGCGGTGAACTCCTAGTCGCTCCAACCGATGCGCAGCTGGAACAGGCCAGGCGCGAACGCGCGGCTCGAGAGGAGCGCAAACGCCTAGCGGACGAGCGCCGCATGGAGCCGGCAGTCACCCAGGATGGCCATCCGGTGGAGATCGCCGCCAACATCGGCGAAGCCGGCGAAACCCCTGAGGCCGTGGCGATGGGTGCCGAAGGCATCGGTTTGCTGCGCACCGAACTGGTGTTCATGAACCATTCCCAGGCGCCGGACCAGGCGACTCAGGAGGCCGAGTACCGCCGCGTGCTGGAAGCCCTCGAAGGCCGGCCGCTGGTGGTTCGCACGCTCGACGTTGGTGGTGACAAGCCGCTGCCGTACTGGCCGATGCCCGCCGAAGAGAATCCCTTCCTCGGCGTGCGCGGGATTCGCCTGAGCCTGCAGCGCCCGGACATCCTCGAAACCCAGCTACGCGCCTTGCTGGCCTCGGCCGATGGCCGTCCGCTGCGGATCATGTTCCCCATGGTCGGCAACATCGACGAATGGCGCACCGCCAAGGCCATGGTCGAACGCCTGCGTGTGGAGCTGCCGGTGGCCGATCTTCAGGTGGGCATCATGATCGAGATACCGTCCGCCGCGCTGATCGCGCCGGTGCTGGCGCAGGAGGTCGACTTCTTCAGTATCGGCACCAACGACCTCACTCAGTACACACTGGCCATCGACCGCGGCCATCCGACGCTTTCCGGCCAGGCTGATGGGCTGCATCCGGCCGTGTTGCGCTTGATCGGCATGACCGTCGAGGCGGCCCATGCCCATGGCAAGTGGGTCGGCGTGTGCGGCGAACTGGCCGCTGATGCGCTCGCCGTGCCGATGCTGGTGGGCCTGGGTGTGGATGAACTCAGCGTCTCGGCGCGCAGTATTGCGCTGGTCAAAGCGCGGGTGCGCGAGCTGGATTTCGCTGCCTGCCAGCAGCTGGCCAAGCAGGCGCTGATGTTGCCGGGTGCCCATGAAGTACGCGCCTTCGTCGGGGAGCATTGCTGATGGCTCGCGTTCTGACCGTCACGCTGAACCCGGCGCTGGATCTGACCGTGCGGCTGCCGTCGCTGCGCGTGGGCGAGGTCAACCGCAGCGACAGCCTAGAGGTTCATGCTGCCGGCAAGGGCCTCAATGTGGCCCAAGTGCTGGCCGATCTCGGCCATCAGCTAACCGTCACCGGCTTTCTCGGCGAAGGCAATCCGCAAGCCTTCGAGCAGTTGTTCGCCGCACGCGGATTTGCCGATGAGTTCGTCCGCGTCGCGGGCGACACCCGCAGCAATATTAAACTGGCTGAAGCCGACGGGCAGGTCACCGATATCAACGGGCCCGGACTGGCAGTCAGCGATGCACACCGCAGCGAACTGCTGGAGCGCATCAAGCGGCTGGCGCCGGCCCATGAGCTGGTCGTGGTCGCCGGCAGCCTTCCACGGGGGGTGAATGACGAGTGGTTCGTCGAGCTGCTACGCCTGCTCAAGCAAATGGGAACGCGGGTCGCGCTGGACACTAGCGGTGCAGCGCTGCGTGTGGGGCTGGCGACCGCGCCCTGGCTGATCAAACCCAACGAGGAAGAGCTCGCCGAAGCGCGTGACATCGAGCTGGCCGAACCCGAGGCGCTGGCCCAAGAGGCCCGGCGGCTGCAGGTCGAGGGCATCGAGCACGTGGTGGTTTCCCAGGGTGCCGACGGCGTGAGCTGGTTCGCGCCCGGTGCCGGGCTACACGCTTATCCGCCCAAGGTCCGGGTGGTCAGCACCGTTGGGGCGGGGGACTCGCTGCTGGCCGGCATGCTCCATGGGCTGCTCGAGGGCTGGCCAGCGGAACGCACACTCACTCACGCCACTGCCATCGCCGCTCAGGCGGTCGGGCAGGTCGGCTTCGGCATCACCGACACGGCGCAGCTGGCCGAACTCCAGGCCGCAGTGCGTCTCCAGCCGCTGAGCCAATAAATCGAACAAGAGGTGAAAGAATGAATCTTCTCATCGTCACGGCCTGCCCCAACGGAATGGTCACCAGCGTGCTGACGTCACGCCTGCTCGAAGCGGCTGCCCATCGTATGGGTTGGTCGACGGCCGTCGAAGTCCACGACCCCAAGGCCATTGGCTCACCGCTGACGCACGCGCAGATCGCCAATGCGGATCTCGTGGTTGTGGTGAAAACGGGGCCGCTGTCGCTGCAACGCTTCGTCGGTAAGCGCGTGGCGCAATCGACGCCGTCCGAAGCGTTGCTCGACCCCGAGGCCTTCCTGCGCAGCGCCGCCGAAACGGCGAGCGAGTTGCAAGAGGCAGATGACGCCAAGGCTACCCCGACCAGCGGCAAGCCCAAGCTGGTGGCCATCACCGCCTGCCCGACCGGGGTCGCGCATACCTTCATGGCCGCCGAAGCCTTGCAACAAGCGGCCATCCGCAAGGGTTACGACCTGCAGGTGGAAACCCGCGGTTCGGTGGGTGCGCGCAATGTGCTCGAAGCCCAGGCCATCGAAGACGCCGATGTGGTCCTGCTGGCCGCGGACATCGAGGTGGACGTGGCTAGGTTCGCCGGCAAGCGGGTGTTCCGCTGCGGCACCGGTGTGGCCCTTAAACAACCCGACGCCACCCTGGATCGCGCGCTGGAAGAGGGTGCGGTACTCAGCGGCGGTGTTGCCGCCACGAGCGCAGGTGGTGAGCAGAAAGGTGAGAAGACTGGCGTCTACAAGCACCTGCTCACCGGCGTGTCCTACATGCTGCCGATGGTGGTGGCCGGTGGTTTGCTGATCGCGCTGTCGTTCGTATTCGGCATCGAGGCCTTCAAGGAGGAGGGCACGCTGGCTGCCGCATTGATGAAGATCGGCGGCGAAACGGCTTTCCAATTGATGGTGCCGCTACTGGCGGGTTACATCGCCTATTCCATCGCCGACCGCCCGGGTCTAGCGCCGGGGATGATTGGTGGCCTGCTGGCGGGCACCCTGGGTGCGGGCTTTATCGGCGGCATCATTGCCGGCTTCGTGGCCGGTTATGCAGCCAAGGCGGTCAGTCGCTGGATTCCCTTGCCGGCCAGTATCGAATCGCTCAAGCCGATCCTGATCATTCCGTTGTTGGCGAGTCTGGTGACGGGACTGGTGATGATTTACGTGGTCGGCACGCCGGTGGCGAAGATGCTCGCTGGGCTCACCGAATTCCTCGACACCATGGGCACCTCCAACGCCATCCTGCTCGGGCTGTTGCTGGGCACCATGATGTGCGTCGACCTGGGCGGGCCAGTGAACAAGGCGGCGTATGCCTTTTCGGTGGGTTTGCTGGCGTCGCAGAGCTACGCGCCGATGGCGGCGACCATGGCAGCGGGCATGGTGCCGCCCATCGGCATGGGCATCGCCACGTTGATCGCACGGCGCAAGTTCGCACAGACCGAGCGTGAAGCCGGCAAGGCGGCGCTGGTGCTGGGTTGCTGCTTTATCTCTGAAGGCGCGATTCCCTTCGCCGCCAAGGACCCGCTGAGAGTGATCCCGGCCAGCATCGCCGGCGGTGCGCTGACCGGTGCGCTGTCCATGGCCTTCGGCGCGAAGCTTCTGGCGCCGCATGGCGGGCTGTTCGTACTGCTGATTCCCAACGCCATCAATCACGCATTGCTTTATCTGCTGGCGATTCTGGCCGGCAGCCTGGTGACCGGGGTGGTCTATGCGGTGATCAAGCGGCCCGAGACGCAGCCGCTTGCCGTTGGCGCTGCGGCCTGAGGTTCAACGCCGCAAGCGCTGAACTAAAGCCCTTCGCGGCGTATCCACTGAAAGCCGGACGAAACTTTGTCACAGGAAGTTTCGCCGGCTTTTTGCTTTCCCTGTTTATAAATACGTCCCGCTTGGAGTGTGTTGCATGAGTATCGATTATGGGCCTCGGCCCTTGCGTATCACCCTGACCGCTGTGGTGGTGCTGGTGCTGGGCGCGCTGATGGCGGGCGGCGGTGCGTACCTGGCTGTGCTCGGCGGCTCCTGGTACTACCTGCTGGCCGGCATCGGTCTTCTGGTAGTGGCCGGCCTGCTGTTTGCCCGTCGCCGCGCGGCGATCTGGCTGTATGCCGCGCTGTTGCTGGCGACCCTGGCGTGGACCCTCTATGAGGTGCGCTTCGACTGGTGGCAGCTGGCGCCGCGGATCGACCTCTGGTGCATCCTCGGCCTCTGGCTGATCCTGCCCTTCGTCAACCGCTACGTGAGCGACCGGCTGGTCTGGCGCGACGGTGCCAGTGGCTTGCTCGGGCTCGGCCTGCTGGCCGGGGCGTTGATGGCAGGGTACTCGTTGACCCAGGACTACCACTCGATCGACGGCCAGTTCAGCGACGCGCAGATGCAGGGGCTCGATCCGCAAGGGCAGGCCGGTCGCTCCAACAGCGAATGGCCGTCTTACGGCGGATCAGAGCAGGGCGACCGGTATTCGACGGCAGATCTGATCACGCCCGAGAACGTGGGCACGCTGACGAAAGCCTGGGAATACCACACGGGTGATCTGCCGGGGCCAAACGATCCCGGCGAGTTCACCTACGAGGTCACCCCGCTCAAGGTCGGCAACAGCCTGTTCATCTGCACGCCTCACAACATCGCCATCGCCCTGGACGCCGATACCGGCGAAGAGCGTTGGCGCTTCGACCCGAGCATCAACCGCGATGCCGAGTACTACCAGCACATGACGTGCCGCGGCCTGGCGTTTCACGACGGCACTCGCTATCCCTCGCCGGGTTCGACCAGCGGCCAGCCGGATCAATCGGCGGCGCGTTGCGAGCGTCGCCTGTTCCTGCCGACCAACGATGCCACGTTGGTCGCGCTCGACGTGGAAGACGGCAAGCCCTGCGAAGACTTCGGCAACGCCGGTGTCGTCGACCTGAAGCTGCGCCTGGGTGAAGGGGCGCTCGGGGTCTACTTGCCCACCTCGCCGCCGGTAGTGACCGAAAAGCTGGTGATCATCGGCGGTTCGGTTACCGATAACGGCGCCGTGGATTCACCCGGTGGCGTGATTCGTGCCTACGACGTGAAAACTGGCCGCCTGGTCTGGAATTTCGACCCAGGCAACCCGGATGCCACGGAACCGTTGCCACCGGGTGAAACCTACGTGCGCAGCACGCCGAACTCCTGGACTGTGGCCACCGCTGACGAGGCGCTGGGCCTGGTCTACATCCCCTCCGGCAACCAGACCCCTGATCAGTGGGCAATCGATCGCTCGTCCCAGGCCGAGCGTTTCACCGACACCCTGATTGCGCTGGACCTGGAGACCGGCAAAGTCCGCTGGGAATTCCAGACCGTCCACCATGATCTCTGGGATCGCGACCTGCCCTCCCAGCCGACGCTGGTCGATATCGACCGGCCCGAAGGCAAGGTGCCGGCCATCATTCAGGCGACCAAGCGCGGCGATCTCTATGTGCTCGATCGGCGCACCGGTGAGCCCATCGTGCCGGTGACCGAAGTGCCTGTTCCGCAGGGCACCGATTACGGTGACTTCACCGCGCCCACTCAGCCGGTCTCGGCGTTGACCTATGCGCCGCAGGAGCCGCTGTACGAGAAGGACATGTGGGGCGGCACGCCGCTGGATCAGATGATGTGCCGCATCCAGTTCCGCAAGCTGCGCTATGAAGGCGACTTCACGCCGCCATCGGAAAAGGGCTCGCTGATCTATCCGGGCAACGTCGGAACCTTCAACTGGCCGTCCGTGGCGGTCGATCCGAGTCGGCAGTTGTTGTTCGGCGCGCCGAACTACCTGGCGTTCGTCTCGAAGATGTACAAGCGCAGCGAGGTCGATCCCAATGAGCGCACCGGGGGCGGCGAAACCGGCCTGCAACCCAACCTTGGTGCGCCCTACATGGTCAGTCTGAAGCCTCTGCTATCAGTGCTGGGCCTGCCTTGCCAGAGTCCGCCGTGGGGTTATGTCACCGCCGTGGACCTGCGCACCATGAAGAAGGTCTGGATGCATAAGAACGGCACCAGCCGCGACAGTGCGCCGCTGGGCATTCCTTTCCCGGTGGGCACACCAGCATTGGGCGGTCCGATCGTGACGGCAGGCGGCGTCGCCTTCATGAGCGGCACGCTGGACTACTACTTGCGCGCCTATGACCTGCAGACCGGCAAGCAGCTGTGGAAAGGGCGGCTACCCGCGGGCGGCCAGGCCACACCGATGACCTACGTCTCGGAGCAGACCGGTAAGCAGTATGTGGTGCAGGTGGCCGGCGGGCACGGCTCGTTCGGCACGAAGATCGGCGATTCGGTGATTGCCTGGACGCTCGGGGAAGATGATGCGAACTAGATCGGTCGGGCATCGGGCCTAATGGTCAGCCCATCGCCTCTCGCGGTGCGGAGGTGATGGGCTGGACAGGCTGCGACAATAGCAAAGCCATCGTACTCACCAACAGCCAGTACTAGCGGCCATTCAGCAGGGCCGCCCGGTGTAGTTGCGATTCTGGCTGGGCTCCACGCAGTGCTGTTCCGTATGTTGCTCAATACGCGGCGACTTGTCCCGCAGGCTAGACGTCAGACTGTTTAAAAATTTCTCGGCCTGTGCCTGGTCGTCGAAGCGCCGTGCACCATTCAACGAACCGGTATAGCTACCGTTACTGGCGGCATAGCACTCCTGATTGTTGGAGCAGCTCAGGCCAACGACCCAGTACGGGCTGTTGATCAGCACGCCTGCCTGAGCAGAGGACGTGATGAATGCAAAGACGAACAGAAAACGCTTCATGGTGTAACCCCTGGCCTTGATACCGCGAACATAACCGATCGCCGAAGCGCTGAGTGTGGGCGGTATCTCGATCGTTGAACTCGTCTGCTCTTAACGATTTTCACTAAGTCGCGTACGGCGGCGATCTGCAGTAAAGACGATTTATTGACGACCGTTCGTCCGGGCGTCACGGTTCTGTCAAGCGGCTCGCTTAAACCCTTCTTCCAGCATCCGTTGAAGGGGACGACCATGACCGAATCAACCAAACCCGAACTCGACCAGACACGCCGCCGCCTCGTTCAAGGCATCGGTGCTGGCCTGGCGCTGCCAGCCCTCGGCGTATCACCTGCAATCATCGCAGCACCCACCGCGCGACCCTGGATCACCGATGGCGTGCAGTCCGGTGACGTGCTGGCTGACCGTGCCGTGATCTGGAGCCGCTGCGATCGTCCGGCGCGGCTGGTGGTGGAGTGGGATACCAGCAGTGGCTTTAACAACGCTCGGCGGATGGTTTCGCCGGTCACGGATGAACGACTCGACTTCACCGCGCGTATCGATCTGCGTGGGTTGCCGTCGGATCAGTCGATCTTCTACCGCGCCAGTTTCGAGGACGCCCGCGACCATGCCCGCAGCGAACCCTGGATGGGCCATCTGCGCACTGCACCCAGGCGCGCGCGGGATATCCGTTTCGTCTGGGGCGGCGATACCTGCGGCCAGGGCTGGGGCATCAATGCCGACTTCGGCGGCATGCGCATCTACGAAGCCATGCGCCAGCGCCATCCTGACTTCTTCATTCAGAGTGGCGACGCCATCTACGCCGACGGCGTGATCCAGGCTGAAGTGACCGCTGAGGATGGGCGCCTCTGGCGCAACATCGTCACCGAGGCCAAGACTAAAGTGGCCGAAACACTGGACGAGTTCCGCGGCAACTACCGCTACAACCTGCTGGATCACAACCTGCGTCAGTTCAACGCTGAAGTGCCGCAGATCTGGCAGTGGGACGACCACGAAGTCACCAACAACTGGTCGCCCGGCAAGGAGCTGGATGAGCGCTATCAGGTCAAGGACATCGAGCTGCTGGCACGTCGCGGTCGTCAGGCGTTCCTCGAATATGCGCCGATGCGCATCACCGGCCGCGACGCGACGGGCCGTGTCTACCGCAAGATCGCCTACGGCCCGCAGCTGGACGTGTTCGTGCTGGACATGCGCAGCTATCGCGGCCCCAACACCCACAATCTGCAACCCGAGCAAGGGCCGGATACGACCTTCCTTGGCCGGGAACAGCTGGCTTGGCTAAAGCGCGAGCTGCGCCGCTCACGCGCCACCTGGAAGGTGATCGCAGCCGACATGCCCATTGGCTTGCACGTACCAGACGGTAAGGACGCGGCCGGCAGGGCGCGCTGGGAGGCGATCGCCAACGGACAGGACGGGCCGGCAGCCGGGCGCGAGCTGGAAATCGCCGAACTGCTGGGTTACCTGCGCAAATACCGCGTGCGCAACACTGTCTGGCTGACTGCTGACGTTCACTATTGCGCAGCCCACCACTACCATCCAAACCGCGCGCTATTTCAGGATTTCGATCCGTTCTGGGAGTTCGTTGCCGGGCCCCTCAATGCGGGCAGCTTCGGCCCCAATCCGCTGGATGCCACCTTTGGCCCCGAGCTGGTGTTCCAGAAAGCACCCGCTTATGCCAACGCATCGCCCTACGCCGGTTTTCAGTTCTTCGGTGAAGTGGAGATCGATTCACGCAGCGGCGCCCTGAGCGTCACCCTTCGCGATATCGACGGTGCGTCTGTCTTTTCCAAAACCCTCGAACCCCAACACGCCTGATACCAGGGAGCGACATCCATGCGCCGCAACGACCGCTTCAAGCCGCACCCGCTCACCGCCGCCCTGCTGGCAATCGCCGCGATGGGCGTGCACTCCATGGCATCCGCCGAGCTGCTGATTTCCGAGTACGTAGAGGGCAGCGGCAATAACAAAGCGCTGGAGTTCTACAACGCTGGCGAGACGGCGATTGCCCTCGACGGCTACCGTGTCGACTTCTACTTCAATGGCTCGACCAGCAGCGGCCGGAGCATCAGCCTGGCGGGCGAGGTGGCGCCGGGTGGCGTGCATGTCCTGGCGCACGAGAGCGGCGTCCCTGAGTTGCAGGCCACGGCGAACCAGCGCGGTAGCGGCAGTTGGTACAACGGCGACGATGCGATTGTGCTGCGCGGGCCGTCCGGTGAGATTCTCGACAGCTTCGGCCAGCTCGGCGTCGATCCGGGCAGCAAGTGGGGCTCCGGGCAGACGCAGACGGCTGATCGCACGCTGACCCGCAAAACGTCGGTCCGGGTCGGCGATCAGGACCCCAGTGATGCCTTCGATCCGGCCACCGAATGGCTGGGCTATGCGGCCAACACCTTCGCCCAGCTTGGCCAGTACGGCGAAGGTGAACCGGGTGGAGACGACGCAGGCCGGCGTTCCATTGCCGAAGTGCAAGGCGCTGGCGACCTCAGCCCGCTGATCAACCAGCGCGTCACGGTGGAAGGCGTCGTGGTCGCCGACTTCCAGGGTGAGAGCGAACTGGGCGGCTTCTTCATCCAGGCGCCGGACAGCGAGACCGATGGCGACCCGCTCACCTCCGAAGGTCTGTTCGTCTACGGCACCGGCAACGGTGTCGATGTAACGGTGGGCGATCGCGTTCAGGTACGCGCGATGGTCGCCGAATACAACGGCCTCACCGAGCTGACCGCGCCTCAGGTCAGTGTTCTGGCCCGCGCGCAGCCCCTGCCAAGCATGGTGCAGATCAGCTTGCCGCTGTCGGCGCCCGATGCACTGGAGCGTTACGAGGGCATGCAGGTCCGCTTCGCCCAGCCGCTTACGGTCAGCGAGGTCTACAACCTGGGACGTTACGGCGAGCTGGTGCTGTCGTCCGGTGGACGGCTGTGGATTCCCACCAACAAGGTCTCGCCCGGCGAGCCGGCGCGACAGCTACAGGCACAGAACGACCTCAACCGGATCGTTCTGGATGACGGCCGCAGCGGTCAGAATCCCGACCCGGTCCGCTACCCCTCACCGGAACTCGACGCCTACCGCACGCTGCGTGTGGGCTATGAAGTCACTGACGTGCAGGGTGTGCTGCATTACCTGGCCGGAAGCTATCGCGTCCAGCCGACCCAGGCTCCGAACTTCGTTGCGGCAAACCCCAGGCCGGAGGCGCCAAAGCCCATCGAAGGTCGCTTGCGTGTAGCGAGTTTCAACGTCCTCAACTACTTCAACGGCGACGGTCGTGGCGCAGGTTTCCCCACCTCGCGGGGCGCGGATACCCGTGAAGAGTTCAACCGCCAGCGCGACAAGATCATTGCGGCGATTCTGGGTGCCGATGCCCACATCATCGGGCTGATGGAAATCGAGAATGACGGATATGGCGAGCACAGCGCCATCGTCGATCTGGTGGCCGGCCTCAATGCGGCGTCACGGAGCGGGGACCGCTACGCGTTCATCGATCCGAAACGCGAACGGCTCGGCACCGATGCAATTGCCGTCGGCCTGATCTACCGCCAAGACATGGTCAGCCCGCACAAGGATGCGGCGGTGCTGGATGGTTCGGTCGACCCGCGCTTCAACGACACGCGCAATCGCCCGGTGCTGGCGCAGACCTTCCGTGAACGCCGTACGGGTGAGCGTTTGACGGTGGCGGTCAATCACCTCAAATCCAAGGGCTCCAGCTGCGACGACCTGGGTGACAAGGACATGGGTGACGGCCAGGGCAACTGCAACCTGACCCGTGTCAAAGCCGCCCAGGCGCTGGTCGCCTGGTTGGGCCGCGATCCTACGCGCTCCTACGATCCGGACCGGCTGATCATCGGCGACCTGAACGCCTATGCGAAGGAGGATCCGATCAATGTGATCAGGGCGTCCGGTTACACTGATCTGCTGGCCACCTTCGGTGGCGGAGACGCGTATTCCTACGTGTTCTCCGGCGAGTCCGGCTACCTCGACCACGGCCTGGCCAGCGCCAGCCTGACCCCGCAGGTGCGCGGCGCAACCGAATGGCACATCAACGCCGATGAGCCGCGGGTGCTCGATTACAACCTCGAGTTCAAGACGCCACGCCAGCAATCGATGCTGTACAGCACCGAGCCATACCGGGCGTCTGACCACGATCCGCTGGTGATTGGGGTTGATTTGGGGCGGTAGTAACGGCTTCCGATAGGCTTGTCGCCCTTGACGTCTCGGTTGTACGAGACGTTTGGGATCGCCAGCAAGCTGGCTCCTACAAGGTGAATGCAATCGCCTTAGCTTTCCGCAGGAGCCAGCTCGCTGGCGATCATGGATCACTCCCACTGGATGCGTCTTTATAGTGGCTTCAGGCTAGAAGAGCCGCGCAACTAGGTAAAACATCTGCTTTCGTAGGAGCCAGCTTGCTGGCGATCATAGCTACGGGATTACAACCAAACCGCATCCCACCATGGATAATCGCCAATCCGGTTCACCAATCCCGCTCGCAATGGATTAGCGACGACATACCGCGCAGTGGCGATCAAATCCTCCTCCTGGCGCAGCGCACGATCGTGAAACCCCCGCTGCCAAATCCGTGTGCCCGTTTCGCCTGTAATTCGATTAATGGCCACCGCGCTGCGGGACTTGAAACGCTGGACCACTTTTGGCAACGGCGCCGAACCCAGTTCGATCAGCCAGTGAACATGATCCGGCATGACGACCCAGGCCAGAGATTCGACGTGGCGTTCGTCATGGAGGTGGCGCATTTCCCTCACCAGCACTCGGGCTAGCAGCGGGTCGGTGAAGACGGCTTTGCGTCGCTCTGTAACTGCGGTCACCAAGTAAACCTGACCCAGCTCGGAATGCCTGCCGCGACGCAGTGCATGGCCGCGGTGGTTGAATTTGCTTGGCATATCCACCTCCATGTGGATCCAGCTATTCAGTCGTGCGTTGAGGTGGCCCGGTTCGCCAGCAAGCTGGCTCCTACGAAAAGCCAGCGTGGTCACATCCTGTAGGAGCCAGCTTGCTGGCGATCATGGGGATACCGAAGCGCTCATGATCCCGGACGAAGCCGCCCCGGCAAAACCGGTCCCCTTAATGATGCTCGCGCGTCGCTCTGAATTTCACATCCGGCCAGCGTTCTTCCATTAGGCTCAGGTTGACCCGCGTCGGCGCCAGGTAGGTCAGGTGACCGCCGCCGTCGAGGGCTAGGTTTTCGTAGGCCTTGTCGCTGAATTCCTTCAGCTTCTTCTCGTTATCGCATTCGATCCAGCGCGCTGACCAGACGTTGATCGCCTCGTAGGCGCACTCGACTTTGTATTCCTCTTTCAGGCGGCTGGCGACGACGTCGAACTGCAGCACGCCCACCGCGCCAAGGATGATGTCGTTGTTGCGCTCGGGGAAGAACACCTGGGTGGCGCCTTCCTCGGCCAGCTCCTGCAAGCCCTGGCGCAGCTGCTTGGATTTCAGCGGGTCCTTCAGACGCACGCGCCGGAACAATTCCGGGGCGAAGTGCGGGATCCCGGTGAAGCCGAGGTTCTCGCCTTCGGTGAAGGTGTCGCCGATCTGGATGGTGCCGTGGTTGTGCAAGCCGATGATGTCGCCGGCCCAGGCTTCTTCCAGCTGTTCACGTTCGCTGGAGAAGAAGGTCAGGGCGTCGGCGATGCGGATGTCCTTGCCGATGCGCGCGTGGCGCAGCTTCATGCCTTTCTCGTACTTGCCCGAGCAGATGCGCATGAAGGCGATGCGGTCGCGGTGCTTGGGGTCCATGTTCGCCTGGATCTTGAAGACGAAGCCGGTGAATTTTTCTTCAACCGGCTCGACCACGCGCTCGTTGGCCGCGCGCGGCAGCGGGCGCGGGGCCCAGTCGACGACCGCATCGAGCACGTGGTCGACGCCGAAGTTGCCCAGCGCGGTGCCGAAGAACACCGGGGTCAGCTGGCCCTTGATGAACTCGTCCTGGTCGAACTCGTGGCAGGCACCCTGGACCAGCTCTAGCTGTTCGACGAAGCGGTCGTACTCGTCGCCGATGTGCTGGCGCGCTTCGTCTGAATCCAGGTTCTGGATGATCTTGACGTCGGTGCGTTCGTGGCCGTGGCCTGGCGTGTAGACGATGATGTAGTCATCAGCCAGGTGATACACGCCTTTGAAGTCACGGTAGCAACCAATCGGCCAGGTGATTGGCGCGGCCTTGATCTTGAGCACCGCCTCGATCTCGTCGAGCAGTTCAATGGGGTCGCGGATGTCGCGGTCGAGCTTGTTGATGAAGCTGACGATGGGCGTGTCGCGCAGGCGACAGACGTCCATCAGCGCGATGGTGCGCGGCTCGACGCCTTTACCACCGTCGAGGACCATCAGTGCCGAGTCCACCGCGGTCAGGGTGCGGTAGGTGTCTTCCGAGAAGTCTTCGTGGCCGGGGGTGTCGAGCAGGTTGATCATGTGCTCGCGGTAGGGGAACTGCATCACCGAGGTGGTGATGGAGATGCCGCGCTGCTTTTCCATTTCCATCCAGTCGGAGGTCGCGTGACGGTCGGATTTGCGCGACTTCACGGTACCGGCCACGGCAATGGCCTTGCCCATCAGCAGCAGCTTCTCGGTGATGGTGGTCTTGCCCGCGTCGGGGTGGGAAATGATGGCGAAGGTGCGGCGCTTCGCGACTTCGGCGGCCTGAGAGGTCATGGCGGTCCCGGTATAGAAAGCGTGTCGGAAAAAGCCGGCGATTATAGCGCAAAGGGCGCCTGAGGACTGCCGCGGCCGTGGCGCGGTTAGTCGCGACGGGACGAGACGAACGGAACATCCCCGCTGCGTATCTGTCGGTTTGAATACGGTAGGTTTGCCGAGCGGATAAAAAAGGAGCTGAGTGCGGATTTTTCATTGATCTCAACCAGCTGTGGTTCTAAAGTTCGCGCCCGAACGTCCATGCTGGCAACGATCCATCCGGCTCAAGTACTGACGACGAGAGATCAGGATTCACCAGGTCGCCGCCCCGTTGCGATGACCTGGCCGATACTCGGCGACATGCCTTGGGAAGTAGGCGAACCAAAGTGGGGAAACTGATCAGGCGTTCTTGTTAGGTCTGTCCGCTTCGCAGTGAAGCCGCGCAGAAGCTAGTCCCCAATCCGACTTTACGTTTCCCGATTTGGAGCCATGCATGTCGATCAAGATCGAAGATTACTATTCCCGATCCACCTTCCAGAAGATGAAGGCCTTCGCTGACCAGCACGAAACACCGTTCGTTGTCATCGATACCGAAACCATCGACAAGGCGTACGACGATCTGCGCGCCGGTTTCGATTTCGCCAAGGTCTACTACGCGGTGAAGGCCAACCCTGCGGTCGAAATCATCGATCTGCTGCGCGACAAGGGCTCGAGCTTCGACATCGCTTCTATCTATGAGCTGGACAAGGTGATGTCCCGCGGTGTCGGCCCGGAGCGCATCAGCTACGGCAACACCATCAAGAAAGCCAAGGACATTCGCTACTTCTACGAAAAGGGTGTGCGCATGTTCGCCACCGACTCGGAAGCCGACCTGCGCAACATCGCCAAGGCCGCACCGGGTTCGAAAGTCTATGTGCGCATCCTGACCGAAGGTTCGACTACCGCCGATTGGCCCTTGTCGCGCAAGTTCGGCTGCCAGACCGACATGGCGATGGATCTGTTGATTCTGGCCCGTCAGCTGAAGCTCGAGCCCTACGGCATCTCCTTCCACGTCGGTTCGCAGCAGCGCGACATTTCCGTATGGGACGCCGCGATTGCCAAGGTCAAGGTGATCTTCGAGCGTCTGAAAGAAGAAGACGGCATCGAGCTGAAGATGATCAACATGGGTGGCGGCTTCCCGGCCAACTACATTACCCGTACCAACAGCCTGGAAACCTACGCCGAGGAAATCATCCGCTTCCTCAAGGAAGACTTCGGCGACGAGTTGCCGGAAATCATTCTCGAACCGGGCCGCTCGCTGATTGCCAACGCCGGCATTCTGGTCAGCGAAGTGGTGCTGGTGGCGCGTAAGTCGCGTACTGCCGTTGAACGCTGGGTCTACACCGACGTCGGCATGTTCTCCGGCCTGATCGAAACCATGGGCGAAGCCATCAAGTTCCCGATCTGGACCGAGAAGAAGGGCGAGATGGAAGAGGTGGTCATCGCCGGCCCGACTTGCGACAGCGCCGACATCATGTACGAGAACTACAAGTACGGCCTGCCGCTGAACCTGGCCATCGGGGATCGCATGTACTGGCTGTCCACCGGTGCTTACACCACCAGCTACAGCGCCGTGGAGTTCAATGGCTTCCCGCCGCTGAAGGCCTACTACATCTAAGCGTCATCGCCATGCAAAACGCCGCGAAGTTCGCGGCGTTTTTGTGTCTGGCATCAGGCTGGTTCTAGCGTTTTATCAACGTGGTCTGGTGACCATCCCCGACGTTTGTTGCTAGCCGTAATGTCTGGTTAAAGACGCGGCCCATTGTGGGCCGCGCGGCATGGCTTCAGGGCATCCGCACTTCGATCACACCGTCGGCATTGATACTGATCTGCCGGGTGCCGGCTTCTACATCCGGCGTAGGCATGGCGTCCATGCTCTTCATCGACACGCTGCGCATCATCTCCGGCTGAAAATTGCCGGCGCTAGTGAGGTTGAGGCTGACGATCTTGTAGTCGTTGCCGCCCAGCGCCTCGGTCGCCAGCTGCGCGCGGGCGCGGAAGGCGGTTACCGCATCTTTGAGCAAGGCGTCTTCGTTCTGTTGGCGGATCGAGTCAGACACGCTGAAATACATGCTGCCCATCTTCAGGTCTTGCATCAGCTCTCCGGTGAGCTTGGAGAGCGCGGCGAAGTCTCCACTTTCCAGGCGCAGTTCGGCGCGTTCACGCCAAGCGGTGATCTGCTGACCCTTTTCCTCATAGACGGGGTAACTGCTGCGGCTGCCCTGACTGACTTCGACCTCTTTCGCCTGCCGGGCGCGTTGCAGTGCCTTGTTCATCGTCCTAGTCGTCTGCGCTGCTAGCTGCGCCGGGTCCTCGTGTTGCGACTCGGTGAAAAGCGTTACATGCATGCGGTCCTGGGCGACCTCGCTGCTGGCCTCGGCGCGCAGGGAAATCTGATTGTAATGTTGCTCGTCGGCTACAGCGGGAAGGCAGGCTATGCAGGCCAACAGCGCAATGCTGCGCAGAACGGAAACGAACATGGAAACTCCTGAATTCGAGGGCACCAACGGTGCGGCGCAAAGACTTTAGCCCTTTGCTCGCCAGTGCGCAGTTTTTCCGTGCGGCGCGTTGCCGCAGACAGGCTGTGTTTCGGGCGGCTTGGTTATACTCGTCGCTCCTTTGGAGACCCCATGTACGCATCCGTTCACCTGCTGTCTGCCAGCCGCCAGAATCTCCGTCTGCTTACCCTGATCCGCGTCCTCGTGCTGGCTGCCCAGGCCGGTGCGGTAGGGCTCGCCTACGCCACCCAGCTGTTCGGTCTGCCGTGGTTTCACCTGGGGGTCACGCTTGGTGTTTCAGCGCTGATCTGTCTGGGTACGGCGTTGCGGCTGCGCGGACCTTGGCCGGTGACGGAGCTTGAATATGCCGGGCACCTGGCGACCGATCTGTTGATTCACAGCGCCCTGCTGTATTACTCCGGCGGCTCGACCAATCCGTTCGTTTCTTACTACCTGGTGCCGCTTACCATTGCGGCGGCAACGTTGCCGTGGCTGTATTCGGTGGCGTTGTCTGGACTCGCGCTGGCTGGATACACCTTGATGCTGGTGTGGTACGACCCGGTCATCGTGCCACCGGTCGATCGCACCACGTTGCTGGTCTATGGCATGTGGCTGAGTTTCGCGCTGGCGGCGGCGCTGATCACTTTTTTCGTGGCGCGCATGGCCGAACAACTGCGCCGTCAGGAGCAGCTTCAAGCTCAGCGTCGTGAAGAAAGCATGCGCGACCAGCAGCTGTTGGCCGTGGCGACACAGGCCGCGGGAGCCGCTCATGAACTGGGCACGCCATTGGCGACCATGAGTGTGCTGCTCAAGGAGTTGCGTCAGGATTACAAGGAGCCTGCGGAGCTCAGCGAGGACTTGGCATTGCTGCAATCGCAGGTTCAGTTGTGCAAGGACAGCCTGCGCCAGCTGGTCCGTGCGGCTGAAGCCGATCGTCGTCAGGCCATCGTCGAACAGACCGTACGTGAATGGGTCGAGTCGGTGTTGCAGCGCTGGCATCTGATGCATCCGGAAGCCACCTATCGTTTCCAGTGTCTGGGCAAAGGCACTCCGCCGCGCCTGATGCCCCCGGCGGATCTAGGGCAATCGCTGCTCAACCTGTTGAACAACGCCACCGATGCCAGCCCGGACAACCTGGACATTCGTCTGGATTGGGACGCACAGTGGATCAGATTGACCATCCGCGACCACGGCGCGGGTGTACCGCTGGCGATCGCCGAACAGATCGGCAGGCCGTTCATCACAACCAAGGGCAAGGGGTTTGGTCTTGGCCTGTTCCTGAGTCAGGCGAGCGTTACGCGCGCCGGTGGCACTGTGAAGCTTTACAATCACGAAGAGGGTGGCACCCTGACCGAGCTGCGTCTGCCGCATGGCTCGGTTCGGGCCTGACCAGACGTGATCATTACGCGAGGAATGCAAACATGACCGAAGAGTTGCAGCACGAAGGCGAAGAACAGCCTCATCTGCTGCTGGTAGACGACGACCCGACCTTTACTCGCGTCATGGCACGCGCCATGAGCCGCCGCGGTCTGCACGTCAGCATTGCCGGGTCGGCGGAAGAAGGCCTGGAGATGGCCAAGCAGGAGCTACCTGATTACGCGGTGCTGGACCTGAAAATGGAGGGGGACTCCGGGCTGGTGCTGCTCCCTAAGCTTCTCGAGCTGGACCCGGAAATGAAGGTGCTGATCCTGACCGGGTATTCGAGCATCGCCACTGCCGTGGAAGCGATCAAGCGTGGGGCATGCAACTACCTGTGCAAGCCCGCCGACGCAGACGACGTGCTGGCGGCATTGCTCTCCAAACATGCCGATCTGGATACGCTGGTGCCGGAAAACCCCATGTCGGTGGATCGCCTGCAGTGGGAGCACATCCAGCGAGTGCTTGCCGAGCACGACGGCAATATTTCCGCTACCGCTCGCGCGCTAGGGATGCACCGTCGCACCCTGCAGCGCAAACTGCAGAAGCGCCCCGTGCGCCGCTGATCGCCATACAAGCCAGCGCCAATGGTTTCTCCCTTGGCGCAGCGCTCGTTCAATGCCGGATCGATAGCTGGCCATGGCTCGATCCGGCATGTTCATTCCCGTATCGTCCCGTCCTGACTCTACTTTTCGAGCCTCGCCATGCTGCCCATGGTTCTGCAGACCCTGAGCGTGACCGCTCCGGTATTCGTGATGCTGTTCATCGGCGTCGCATTGATGCGTCTGCGCTTGATCGATGGCGCGTTCATTCACACCGCATCGACGCTGGTGTTCAAGGCCACGATGCCAACCCTGCTGTTCCTTTCGGTCATCAAGGCTGACCTTAGCGCCGCGCTTCAGCCAACACTGCTCGTCTATTACGTTGCCGCTACGGTGGGAGGATTTCTGCTGGCGTGGGCCTGGGCGCTTTGGCGCTGCCCGGTCGCCGACCGCGGCGTCTATGTACAAGGCGCCTTCCGCGGCAACAATGGGGTGGTAGGGTTGGCGTTGGCGACCAGCCTCTACGGAGACTACGGGCTGTCACTAGGCGGTGTGCTGGCTGGTTTGGTAATCCTCTTGTACAACAGCCTGTCCGCGGTGGTGCTGGCCATCTATAGCCCGGATGGCCAGGCCGATGCCGGGGCGATCATTCGCAGCATCTTGCGCAACCCGCTGATTATCGGGGTGACTTCGGCAATCCCTTTCGCCTACTGGCAAATCGCATTGCCCGACTGGCTGATGACATCAGGTCAGTATTTCGCCCAGCTGACGTTGCCGCTGGCTCTGATCTGCATCGGCGGCACCCTGTCGATTTCGGTGTTGCGCGAAAGCAGCAGCGTCGCGATGAGCTCAAGCCTGATGAAGATGGTCTGGTTTCCGGCGTTGGCGACGCTAGGCGCCTGGCTATGCGGCTTTCGCGGCGCTGAACTGGGGATTCTGTTTCTCTACTTCGGCTGCCCGACGGCATCGTCCAGCTTCGTTATGGCGCGGGCGGTTAATTCCAACCATCAGCTGGCCGCTACCATCATCGTCATCACCACGCTTGGCGCGGCGTTGACGATCAATGTCGGGTTGTTCCTCCTGGGCTGGGCCGGCTGGATCTGACCAGCCGGCGTGAGCATCAGGCGCGCTGGGCCTTCCAGGCCCGACCGGCTATTACCACCAGGGTCACCGCAGTCAGTGGCAGCACATAGCCGATCATGGCGTCGCCGAACACCTCGGCCAACGGGCGGCCGGTGCTGACCAGCACAAGATAGACCGTATAGGCCACGTAGTAGGCGAGGAAGAGCAGACCTTCCCAACGTTTGATGGTGTAACCGCTGAAGAAGATCGGCAGACAGGCCAGGGCAACGGCAATCATGACCGGGAAGTCGAATGCCAATGCGTTGGCGGCCACGCTGATCGCGTCCGGTGATACCAGCGAGGCCAGCCCCAGCACGCACAGTAGGTTGAAGATATTGCTGCCGACGATGTTGCCGACCGCGATATCCCGTTCGCCGCGTATGGCAGCGAGGATGGAAGTGGCCAGCTCGGGGAGCGACGTGCCGACGGCGATGACCGTCAGGCCGATAACCAGTTCCGATAGGCCCAGCGCGCGAGCCAGGGACACGGCACCTTCCACCAGAAAATTCGAGCCGGTCACCAGCAGAACCAGGCCGGCAACCACCAGGCCTGCGTTAATCAGAGAGGCATAACGCTTGGGTGTTTCGTCGAGACCGAACTCCTTGGCGAACTCGTCGTCGGCAGTGGCCGCAGCAGTGGCACGACGGCTGCTAATGATCAGAAACAGCGTGTAGGCGATCACCGCTGAAAACAGCAGTGCACCGTCAAGGCGGCTAAGCGAGCCGTCCCACGCCAGGGCGTAGGTGACCAGGCTGGCACCAATCATGATGGGCACGTCGAGTCGAATCAGCTGGCGGGAGACGATCAGCGGTGCGACCAGCGACGTCACGCCGAGAATCAGCAGAACGTTGGCGATGTTGCTGCCCAGTACGTTGCCGATGGCGATGTCGCCGCTGCCGTTGAGAGCAGCCTGCACGCTAACTGCGGTTTCCGGTGCGCTGGTGCCAAAGGCGACCACGGTGAGACCGATGATCAGCGGTGGGATACCGAACTGAGCGGCCAGTTTGGCAGCGCCCCGCACCAACACCTCGGCCCCGGCTACGAGAAGTACCAGACCGGCTATCAGATAAACAAAGGTCATTGCGGACACGAAAATAAGGCTCCAGAAGGGGGAGGAATGTTGCTCAGCGCTGGCGTTTCCAGGCGCGCAGGAAGATCACCAAAAGCGTGATGGCGGTCAAGGGCAATACGTACCAAGTCATTGCATGGCGCAGCAGATTGATCGCCGGTAGCCCAGTGGAAAACATGATCAGGTAGAGCGTATAGGCGACGTAATAGCCAAAGAACATGGTGCCTTCCCACCGATTGATGCGGTACCCGGAAAAGAAGATCGGCAGGCAGGCTGCGAACACGGCAAGCATCACGGGCAGGTCGAACGCTAAGGCATTTGGCGAAATGGAAAGGCCTTCGGGCGAAATCGCAGCTCCGGCACCCAGCACCAACAACAGGTTGAAGATGCAACTGCCGACGATATTGCCCACGGCGATGTCCCGTTCGCCGCGGTAGACCGCCAGCAGCGAGGTGGCGAGTTCGGGCATGGATGTTCCGACGGCGATGACGGTCAGGCCAATGACCAGCTCCGACAATCCCAGCGTTCGAGCCAGGGCCACCGCGCCTTCGATGAGCAGGTTGGAGCCCAGAATCAGCAAACCGAGGCCGAGCAGCACCAAAGTCAATTGGAGAATCCACCCGAGCGGCTTGGCGCTACGGTCTGCGCCGTATTCATCGCGGAACTCATCGGACGGCAGGCGCGCTTCTCGCTTGCTTGCGACCACGAGAAAGCCCGTATAGACCAGCAGCAGCGCGAGCAGGATCAGGCCGTCTATCTGGCTGATGCGGCCATTCCACGCCAGCGCGAAGGTCAGCAGACCTGCACCGATCATTACCGGTACGTCGAGGCGTACCAATTGGCGAGACACAACCAGCGGCGCTATCAGGGCCGACAGGCCGAGAATGAGCAGAATGTTGGCGATGTTGCTGCCGATCACATTGCCGACGGCGATATCCCCGTTGCCATTCAGAGAGGCTTGGATGCTCACCGCCGTTTCCGGTGCGCTGGTGCCGAACGCAACCACGGTCAGGCCGATGATCAGTGGCGAAACGCCGAAGCGTGCAGCCAGTTTGGAGGCGCCACGTACCAGCGCTTCAGCGCCAACGACCAGCAGCACAAGGCCGCCGATCAGGTAGGCCAGGGTCATCAAACTCATCTGTGTTCCTTTGAAGGCAATCCGGGCAATCAGTCCAGCGTTTCGATCTTCACCGGGGCGATGCCCTCGTCGAGCAGATCGATTCGATTCGCCGCCACTCGTGACAGATCGATGATTCGGCCCGGCTTGAAAGGTCCGCGGTCATTGATTCGCACGGTGACTTGCTTGCCATTTTCCAGGTTAGTGACTTGCACACGCGTGTCGAAGGGCAGCGTTTTGTGTGCGGCCACCAATTCGTTCTGGTTGAACGTTTCTCCGCTGGCCGTTTCTTTCCCTTGGAAGCTGCGGGCGTAATACGACGCCTTGCCCTTCTGGGTGACGGTGCTTTCGGTGGCGTCTGCCTCTGGCGACTCGGTACAGCCGGCGGCAAAGGCAAGCAGGATCGGGACGGTCAGTATTCGGGTTTGCATAAGCAATCCTTCCTGAACGGATCAGGCTGCGGTTACTGGTTCGGTCTTGTCAGCTTTGGATCGCCGACCTGCGCCACCGTTCACTCGACAATGAGGTTGCAGTGGCCAAGGTGGGCTTCAACAAGGAACGGGCCCTGTCGGGCCCGTGTCGGTCAGCCTTCCAGTTTGCTCTTGAGCAACTGGTTGACCTGAGCGGGGTTGGCCTTGCCCTTTGAGGCTTTCATGGCCTGGCCGACGAAGAAGCCGAACATCTTGCCGCGCTTGGCCTCGTCGCTGGCGCGGTACTGCTCGACCTGCTCGGCGTTGGCGGCTAGCACCTCGTCCAACATCTTTTCGATGGCACCGGAATCGGTGACCTGCTTGAGGCCTTTCTTCTCGATGATCTCGTCCGCCGAGCCTTCGCCGGCGGCCATCGCTTCGAAGACCATCTTGGCGATTTTGCCGCTGATGGTGTTGTCCTTGATGCGCTGGATCATGCCACCCAGTTGCTTGGCCGATACCGGAGACTGCTCGATGTCCAGCCCTTCCTTGTTCAGCAAGCTGGACAGCTCGCCCATGACCCAGTTGGCTGACAGCTTGGCGTCACCACAGGTCTTCTGCACCGCTTCGAAGTAGTCGGCCATCTCGCGGCTGGCCGCCAGCACGTCGGCGTCGTAAGTGGACAGGCCGAACTCGCGCTCGAAACGCTCGCGCTTCTGCACCGGCAGTTCCGGCAGACTGGCACGAATTTCATCGAGAAAGCTCTGTTCGATCACGACCGGTAGCAGGTCGGGGCAGGGGAAGTAGCGGTAGTCGTTGGCTTCTTCCTTGCTGCGCATGGAGCGCGTCTCGTCCTTGTTCGGGTCGTACAGGCGGGTTTCCTGGACCACCTTGCCGCCGTCTTCGATCAACTCGATTTGACGCTGCACTTCGTGGTTGATCGCCTTTTCGATGAAGCGGAAGGAGTTGACGTTCTTGATCTCGGCGCGCGTGCCGAACTCGGCTTGGCCTTTCGGGCGCACCGAAACGTTGCAGTCGCAGCGCAGCGAGCCTTCGGCCATGTTGCCGTCGCAGATGCCGAGGTAGCGCACCAGGGCGTGAATGGCTTTGACATAGGCCACCGCTTCCTTGGCCGAACGAATGTCCGGCTCGGAAACGATTTCCAGCAGTGGCGTGCCGGCGCGGTTCAGGTCGATGCCACTCATGCCCTGGAAGTCTTCGTGCAGGCTCTTGCCGGCGTCTTCTTCCAGGTGGGCACGGGTGATGCCGATACGGCGGGTGGTGCCATCTTCCAGGGTAATGTCCAGATAACCCTTGCCGACGATGGGGTGATCCATCTGGCTGGTCTGGTAGCCCTTGGGAAGATCCGGGTAGAAGTAGTTCTTGCGCGCAAAGACGTTCTTGTCGGCGATCTCGGCATCAATCGCCAAGCCGAACTTGCAGGCCATGCGCACCGCTTCTGCGTTGAGCACCGGCAAGGTGCCGGGCATGCCTAGGTCGATCAGGCTGGCCTGGGTGTTGGGCTCGGCACCAAAGGTGGTGGCGCTGCCGGAAAAGATCTTCGATTGAGTCGCGAGCTGTGCGTGGATTTCCAGCCCGATCACGGTTTCCCATTGCATGTGTTCGTCCTCAGAATCCGCTCGGTGCTTGTTTATGCCACTCGGTGACCTGCTGGTACTGGTGAGCAACGTTGAGCAGGCGGCTTTCCTGGAAATATGGGGCCAGCAACTGCACGCCCACCGGCAGGCCGTCGATGAAGCCAGCCGGCATCGAGAGGCCGGGGATGCCCGCAAGGTTGGCGGTGATGGTGTAGATGTCTTCGAGGTAGGCCGAGACCGGGTCGTTGTTCTTCTCGCCAAGCTTCCATGCCAGATTCGGTGTGGTCGGACCGAGGATCACATCCACCTCATCGAAGGCGCTGACGAAGTCGTTCTTGATCAGGCGGCGGATCTTCTGTGCCTTCAAGTAGTAGGCGTCGTAATAGCCCGCTGAAAGCGCATAGGTGCCGACCATGATGCGGCGGCGGACTTCGTCACCGAAGCCTTCGGCGCGGGAGCGCTTGTAGAGGTCGGTCAGGTCGACCGGGTTCTCGCAGCGATAGCCGAAGCGCACGCCGTCGAAGCGGGACAGGTTAGAGCTGGCCTCGGCTGGCGCGATCACGTAGTAAGACGGGATCGCGTGCTGCATGTTCGGCAGGCTGATCTCCTTCACCGTGGCACCGAGCTTCTTCAGCTCCTCGACCGCCACCATTACCGCGTCGGCGATCTTGCTATCGAGACCATCACCGAAATACTCCTTCGGCAGGCCGACACGCAGGCCGGTCAACGGCTTGGTCAGTGCGCCGAGATAGTCGTCCAGAGGCTGGTCGACACTGGTTGAATCCTTCGGGTCGAAACCCGCCATGGCGCCGAGCATCAAAGCGCAGTCTTCAGCCGTGCGGGCAATTGGGCCGCCTTGGTCGAGGCTGGAGGCGTAGGCGATCATGCCCCAGCGTGAAACACGTCCGTAGGTTGGCTTGAGGCCGGTCAGGTTGGTCAGCGCAGCCGGTTGACGAATCGAGCCGCCGGTATCGCTGCCGGTCGCCGCAGGCAGCAAGCGCGCCGCGACGGCTGCAGCGGAACCACCGGACGAGCCGCCGGGTACGCGGCTCGTGTCCCAAGGGTTCTTCACGGCGCCGTAGTAGCTCGACTCGTTGGCCGAGCCCATGGCGAATTCATCCATGTTCAGCTTGCCCAGCGAGACTGCGCCAGCAGCAGAGAGACGTTCGACGACCGTGGCGTCGTAGGGTGCTTGAAAATTGTCGAGAATCTTCGAGCCGCAACTGGTGCGAATGCCCTGGGTGCAGAACAGGTCTTTATGGCCGATCGGTGCGCCAAGCAGCGCGCCGTTCTCGCCATTGGCACGGCGCGCATCGGCTGCCTTGGCCTGGTCAAACGCCCGCTCTTCGGTCACGGTGATGAAACTGTTCAGTTGCGGATCGAGCTGCTGGATGCGTGCCAGCAGCGAGCGGGTCAGCTCCTCGGCGGAGAACTGCTTGTCTGTCAGCGCGCGGGCGATCTCGGCGAGGGTCAGTTGATGCATGTCGGCGTCCTTCATTACTCGATCACCCGCGGAACCAGATACAGACCGTCTTCTACGGCTGGGGCGATGGCCTGGTAGGCGTCGCGCTGATTGGTCTCGGTGACCGCGTCGGCACGCAGACGCTGGCTGGTTTCCAGTGGGTGGGCCAAGGGCTCGACGCCCGTGGTGTCCACGGCTTGCATGCGATCGATCAGGCCGAGGATGTTGTTCAGGGTCTCGGTGGTGCGGGGCAGGTCGTCTTCATTCAGACCCAGGCGGGCCAGATGAGCGATCTTTTCCACCTCGGAGCGTTCAAGCGCCATCGGGATTCTCCAGCGGGAAGCGAGTCGGGTGCGCCTTTCGTCGGCAAAGCACGACGAGGGGCGGCGGGTTCGAGCCGCAGCAGTGGGCATTCGAGCCCGGAAAAGCCGTCAATCTTACATGCCTGGGGGGCTTCTCGGTAGCATGGCTGCGCCTTGCGGGGTTTTTCCGGGGCGCATGCATTTCGCGCAATGGCTCACGTATGGCCCGATAACCACGGACTCTCGCCTTGCCCTAACTTCGCACCATTGTTAGAGTTTGCGGCACTTTTTTCCCCACGCGTTTGCCCCAGGGCCCTTTACCCATGTTCAAGAAACTGCGTGGCATGTTTTCCAGCGATTTGTCGATCGACCTGGGCACTGCCAATACCCTTATTTATGTGCGCGATCGCGGCATCGTCTTGAACGAGCCCTCGGTCGTTGCCATCCGTACCCATGGCAACCAGAAGAGTGTTGTCGCCGTGGGTACCGACGCCAAGCGCATGCTTGGTCGCACGCCAGGTAACATCAACGCCATCCGCCCGATGAAAGATGGCGTCATCGCCGACTTCAGCGTCTGCGAAAAGATGCTTCAGTACTTTATCAACAAGGTTCACGAAAACAGCTTTCTGCAGCCCAGCCCACGGGTGTTGATCTGCGTGCCCTGCAAGTCCACGCAAGTTGAGCGTCGTGCGATCCGCGAGTCCGCCTTGGGTGCGGGCGCGCGTGAAGTGTTCCTGATCGAAGAGCCCATGGCCGCCGCTATCGGTGCCGGCCTGCCAGTAGACGAAGCGCGCGGCTCCATGGTCGTGGATATCGGTGGCGGCACCACCGAAATCGCCCTGATTTCGCTGAATGGCGTGGTCTACGCTGAATCCGTTCGCGTCGGTGGTGACCGTTTCGACGAATCCATCGTGACCTACGTGCGCCGTAACTACGGCAGCCTGATCGGCGAGTCCACTGCCGAGCGCATCAAGCAGGAAATCGGTACCGCATTTCCAAGCAGCGATATCCGAGAAGTCGACGTACGTGGCCGCAATCTGGCCGAAGGCGTACCGCGCAGCTTTACCCTCAATTCCAATGAAGTGCTCGAGGCGCTGCAAGAGTCCCTGGCCACCATCGTTCAGGCGGTCAAGAGTGCGCTGGAGCAGTCTCCACCAGAACTCGCTTCCGATATCGCCGAGCGCGGCCTGGTCCTGACTGGCGGCGGCGCCCTGCTGCGTGACCTGGACAAGCTGCTGGCGCAGGAAACCGGCTTGCCGGTCATCGTCGCTGAAGAGCCGCTGACCTGCGTCGCGCGCGGCGGCGGCCGTGCACTGGAAATGATGGACCGTCACGCCATGGATTTGCTGTCCACGGAGTGAGCTAACAGGCTCTAATTACAAGCCGATGACAGGGCCTGCCCTGCTCTCGGCTTTTCGCGTTTAGTGTGAAGCCTGCAGCTGCGAGGACCCGCCCATCAAACCGCTTTTCGCCAAAGGACCCTTGCTCGGTGTGCGCCTGCTGGTGCTCTCCGTGCTCTGTGTCGTGCTGATGGTGGTGGATGCGCGTTTCGAGACGCTGAAGCCTTTGCGTAGCCAGATGGGGCTGGTGCTCACCCCCTTTTACTGGCTGGCTGATTTACCGGTTCGCACCTGGCAGCGGGCGACCGAACAGATCAGCAGCAGCACCAGCCTGGTAGCCGAAAACGAAAAATTGAAGGCCGAAGCATTGCTCATGCAGCGGCGCCTGCAAAAGCTGGCGATGCTGACGGAGCAGAATGTGCGCCTGCGCGAATTGCTCAACTCTGCCGCGCTGGTTGACGACAAGGTGATCGTCAGCGAGCTGATCGGGCTGGACCCGAATCCTTTCACCCACCGCATCCTGATTGACAAGGGTGAGCGCGACGGCGTGTTTCTCGGCCAGCCAGTGCTCGACGCCAGCGGGCTGATGGGCCAGGTCGTCGAGGTCATGCCCTACGCCGCACGCGTGCTGCTGTTGACAGACGTCACGCATAGCATTCCGGTGCAGGTCAATCGCAATGGGTTGCGCGCCATTGCAGTAGGCACCGGGAGCCCGGATTATCTCGAGTTACGCCATGTCGCCGAGACGGCGGACATCAAGGAAGGCGATCTTTTGGTCAGTTCCGGTTTAGGGCAACGCTTTCCCAGTGGCTATCCGGTTGCCCAAGTCACGGAGGTGGTTCGCGGCTCCGGTCAGCCCTTCCTGATCGTTCGTGCCATTCCAACCGCCATGCTCAATCGTAGCCGTTACCTGTTGCTGGTCTTCAGCGATTCAAGGACGCCTGAAGAGCGAGCGACTGCTGCGGCCCAGGCCCAGGAGTCCGCCGACCGCAAGGCGGAAGAGGCAACGGTTGGCGACAGTGCGGTTTCGGAGCAGCCGGCGCCCACCGCGCCCGCTGCACCAACAGCGTCCGATACGCCACCGCCACCGCCACCGCCATCCCCGGAACCGGAGGAGCGACCATGATTCATGGTCGTTCAAACAATGGCTGGGTTATCTGGCTGTCGCTGTTGCTGGCGCTGCTGCTCAGCGTGGCCCCCATGCCCCAGAGTTTCGGCCTGGCGCGTCCGCTCTGGCTCGGCATGTTCATCGCCTACTGGGCAATTGCCCTGCCGCATCGTGGAGGGATGGCAGCGGCCTTCTTCTTTGGGCTGATGCTGGATGTATTGTCGGGCACTTTGCTTGGGCAGAACGGCTTACCACTGCTGCTGATTACCTTTCTGGTGCTGAGCCTGCAACAGCGCCTGCGTATGTTCCCGTTGCTTCAGCAAAGCCTGGTGCTGCTGGTGATTCTAGGGATCGGGCAACTGGTGCAGTTGTGGCTCAATACACTGACCGGCAACCGTCCACCGACACTGTTGTTTCTGGTCCCCGTGCCGGTCAGTGCACTCTTTTGGCCCTGGGTGTTTGTCGGGCTGGAATGGGCGCGGCGGCGCTTCAACGTCTATTGAGCCTCCAGACGGCTTTCGATCGTTGTTCGGATGTGTGAATCTGCTGCGCTCGCCCACCAAGGAGCCGGCATGCCCATTTTGTTTCTTGCCTCCGCGTCGCCACGACGCCGCGAATTGCTGACTCAGATCGGCGTTCCATTCTCTCTTCTTTCCGTTGCTATCGACGAAACGCCCGGCGCGGCGGAAGCGCCTGACGTCTATGTCCAGCGCCTGGCGCGGGAGAAGGCCCTGGCTGGCCTGTCGCTCGTCAGCGACGACTCGGCCTGCGTGATGGGCGCAGACACGACGGTTGTGCTGGATCAGCAAATTCTGGGCAAGCCTGCCGATAAGGTAAATGCGCTGGCGATGCTGCGCGCCCTCTCTGGGCGTGAGCACGAGGTGATGACGGCCGTTGCATTGGCTAACCGGTCGGGTTGCGAGGTGCGTCTGGTTACCAGTCGGGTGCGCTTCCGTCCGATCAGTGTCGACGAAGCCGAAGCCTACTGGGCCAGCGGCGAGCCGCAGGACAAGGCTGGCAGTTACGCGATTCAGGGCTGGGGTGCGGTCTTCGTAAGCGCGCTGGAAGGCAGCTATTCGGCAGTGGTTGGGCTGCCGTTGTGTGAAACGGCCCAGCTGCTCGACGCGTATGGGCTCCGTTACTGGTGTAAAAGCTCGGTATAGAGCCTGGGGCTTGGCGGCTTATGCCGTTAGAATCGAGCCAACTCGTCAGCTTCGGCTGCTATACCCACCGCCATCGGCCGAGAACAATAATGAGCGAAGAAATCCTGATGAACATCACCCCCATGGAGTCGCGGGTGGCGGTGGTGGAAAACGGTGTCCTGCAGGAAGTGCACGTTGAGCGCACCCAGCGTCGGGGCATCGTCGGCAACATCTACAAAGGCAAGGTGGTGCGGGTCCTGCCCGGCATGCAGGCAGCTTTCGTCGACATCGGGCTGGAACGAGCGGCTTTCATCCATGCCTCGGAGATCTCCAGCCGTGAAGGCAATGCTGTCGAACCGATCAGCGCCTTGGTCCATGATGGGCAGGCTCTGATCGTGCAGGTGACCAAGGACCCGATCGGCACCAAGGGCGCGCGGCTGACGACTCAGTTATCGATACCTTCGCGCTACCTCGTGTACATGCCCAAAACCAGCCATGTCGGAATTTCTCTGCGCATCGAGGATGAGGGCGAGCGCGAGCGACTCAAGCAAGTAGTGGCTGAGTGCGTTGCAGCAGAAGGCATCAAGGAAACCGGTGGCTTCATTCTGCGCACCGCAGCGGAGGGCGCCGGCAGCGATGAGATTCTGATGGACATCCGCTACTTGCGCCGCTTATGGGAGCAAATCGACGGACAAATGAAAACGGCCGGCGCGCCCTCGGTCATCTACGAGGACTTGTCTCTGGCCATGCGCACCCTGCGTGATCTGGTCAATCCGCGTATCGAGAAGATTCGCATCGACTCGCGGGAGAACTTTCAGAAAGTCAGCCAGTTCGTCGGTGAGCTGATGCCCGAGCTCGGCGAGCACCTTGAGCATTACCCCGGTGAGCGGCCGATCTTCGACCTGTACAGCGTTGAGGACGAGATCCAGAAAGCGCTCGAGCGCAAGGTCATGCTCAAGTCTGGCGGTTATCTGATCATTGATCCGGCCGAAGCGATGACCACCATCGACGTCAACACCGGTGCCTTCGTCGGTCATCGCACCCTCGAAGAAACCATTTTCAAGACCAACCTCGAGTCGGCCACCGCGATTGCACGCCAGCTGCGACTGCGCAACATCGGCGGCATCATCATCATCGATTTCATCGACATGGAAGATGAAGAACACCGGCGCCAGGTTTTGCGTACGCTGGAAAAGCAGCTTGAACGCGATCACGCCAAAACCAACATCATCGGCATTACCGAGCTGGGCCTGGTGCAGATGACCCGCAAACGCACCCGCGAAAGCCTTGAGCAGGTGTTGTGCGAGCCCTGCATGTGTTGCCAAGGACGGGGCAAATTGAAAACCCCGGAAACTGTCTGCTACGAGATCTTCCGGGAAATCCTCCGTGAAGCGCGCGCGTACCAGCCTGAAGGCTATAGGGTACTGGCGAATCAGAAGGTCATTGATCGGCTGCTGGACGAGGAGTCGGGCAACGTCGCTGACCTCGAGAGCTTCATCGGCCGCTCGATCAAATTCCAGGTGGAAACCATGTATTCCCAGGAACAGTACGACGTGGTGCTGCTCTGAATAGATGCAAGCCTGGCCGCTCGGGCCTGGGCGTGCGGGGCGTATCCGTATGAGTCGGCTCTTGGCTATCGTACTGGCCGTTTTGCGCCGCAGCCTCTGGCTGGGTGCAATGGGCCTGATATTGCTTGCGCTCTATGTGAGCCTTGGGCGGCAGTTGGTGCCGCTAGTGGCTGAATATCGCCTTGAGGTTCAGGACAAAGCGCGCGACCTGCTCAATATGCCGGTTACGCTCGGCCAGCTGGAAGGCCGCTGGGAGGGTTTCGCTCCCCAACTGGTGGCCCTCAACGTGATTCTTGGTGAGGGCGACGGGGCGGTGCGCCTGGATCGTCTGGCTCTGGTGCCTGACGTTTCGGGCAGTCTTCTGGCGCGGCAGCTAAAACTGAATACCGTTGAATTGGCCGGCCTACACCTCGGTCTGGTGCAGACGGCTGAAGGTAAATGGCGCGTCGATGGCCTGCCCGAGCGTGCTGACCAACCGCCTCTGAACCTGTCGAAGTTGATAACTCGATTACAAAGTATCGGGCATCTTCGGTTGCTGGATAGCCAGATTACCGTTGAGGCGCTCGACGAAGCGCCTCTGACGTTGACCTATGCCAATCTCGAATTGCACAGCCTGGGACAGCGTCTAGCGCTGGATGGTCGCCTGTTGCTTCCCGATGGGCAGCCGCTGAGCCTGCATGCCGAGGCGCAGGTGCAGCCGACGGATTGGCTGGCCAGCGACGCTGAGCTGTACCTCAGCTTGCCGCAAAGTGACTGGGCGGCCTGGTTGCCTGCAAGCCTGACTGGAAGCTGGAACCTCGAGCAGCTCCAGGCGGGCGGCGAGGTGTGGCTCGACTGGCGCGAGCGCGGACTGTTTCGAGCAGTTGCTCGGCTGAATGCGCCCGCGGTGCGGTTGGGCCGGCAGCCCGATGGTCCGCTAACGATCGAGGATCTCGTGGTAAATGCCTACCTTGACCGAGCGAGCGAGGGCTACCGGCTCCAGCTCGACGGGCTGGCGTTCACCTTCGATGATGATCGTTGGCGGGATACAACACTGGTTGCTCAGCAGAATCTTGCTGAAGAGAGCTGGCGATTGCAGGCTGATCGCATCGCTGTCGCGCCGGTGGCAAAACTGGTTGAGGCGATACTGCCACTGCCCGAGTTGGCCAGCGAGTATCTGCGAGGTCTGGCTCCCAGCGGAACGCTGCGCAATCTGCAAGTCGATTACCGGCCCGCGGCGACCAGTGACGAGCGCCTGGCCTTCACTGCCAACCTCGATGCAGTCAGCATCGCTGCTCATCAGTGGGTGCCGGCTGTGCGCAACGTCAGCGGCGCGGTGCGGGGCAATCTGGGCGGGGGCGAGCTGCGCTTCGACAATCGGGATTTCGCGCTGCATCTGGCTAAACTGTTTCCGCGCCCCTGGGATTATCAGCGTGCCCGTGGAAGCCTGCGTTGGACCCTCGACGATCAGGCGTTCACCCTCGCCGCGCCCTACCTGCAGGTGGAAGGCGAGGAGGGCCATATCGCTGGCGATTTCCTCATCCGTCTGATGCGCGATCCAGCGGCTGAGGACTACATGGATTTGCGTGTTGGCCTCTCAGATGGGGACGCGCGCTACACGGAGAAGTATTTACCAACACGCTCGCCAGCACTGAGCCCGGCATTGACCGAGTGGCTGAACACCGCGATTCGCGGCGGCACCGTCGAGCAGGGTTATTTTCAGTATCAGGGCTCGCTGAACAAGGACGCTGCGGTTACAGCACGCAGCCTGAGCCTGTACTTCAAGGTGAAAGATGCCGAGTTAGCGTTCCAGCCGGGCTGGCCGGTGTTGCGTGAAGGTCGCGCAGAGGTGCTCATCGAGAACAGCGGGGTACGCGTGCGCCTGGCCGATGCACGGATGCTCGACAGCCGTGTGCACGACGCGACGGCTGAGATCCTTCGCAACCACGATGCCCAGGCGCCAATGCTAAAAATCAACGGGCAGGTCGACGGCTATGTTCGGGATGTATTGACCCTGATGCAGGTAGCGCCAATCGGCACGAATACATTATTCGCCGGCTGGCACGGCGATGGGCCGTTGAGCGGCACGCTCAGGCTGGGCATTCCTCTAGCCAAAGGCGGGCAGCCTCAGGTCGATGCCGAGTTTTCGACGGCTGATGCTTCTCTATTCATCGCACAGGCGGATCTGCAAATCGGGGCGCTGGAAGGCGCCTTTCGCTACGACAGCGAACGTGGCTTCAGTGCAAAGGCTTTTGAGGGCCGCTCGCTGGGCAGTGCGATCAAGGGGCGGGCATTTGCGTCCGGCGAACCGGGCAGACCATCCACGCGGATCGAAGCGACTGGGACGGTCGGCGTGTCTCCACTTCTGGCCTGGCGCAACATTGAACAACCCTTGCCTGCCTCAGGGACGCTGCCCCTGCGGCTGAGCCTTTTTCTGAGCAGTACGGACAACCACCTGCAGGTGGACTCTTCGCTGTTGGGTACCACGTTGGCGCTTCCTGCGCCGTTCGGCAAAACGGCCGGGGAGCGGCGCGACACGACGTTACGTATGACTTTCGGTGGTGAGCGGCAGCGCTATACGCTCCGATATGACGCGCTGGCAGCACTGACCTTCGTCGCGCCGAACAACGACTGGCGCGAGGGCGGCGGTGAGTTGGTGCTCGGTGGCGCTGCGGCGAACCTGCGCACCGATGAGGGCTTCTATGTGCGCGGCAGCGTGCCGCGCTTCGATCTGAGCGAGTGGCAGACCTTGCTGGACCAATATGGCGGAGCGGCAACGGCTCCAGGCGGTTCGATGTTACGGCGCGCTCAACTCGAAATCGGTGTCTTTTCTGGGCTTGGTACAGAGGTCGAAAATATTCACGTCGACCTGCAGCGCCGGCGAGCAGGCTGGCGGCTTGGCTTGCAGAGCGACACGGTGGCGGGGACCGTTCGCTTGCCAGATGCCGAGGGCGAGCCGATCGCGGTTGACCTGTCGCGCTTGCGCTTTCCGGGCGCCGAACCAAAGGACCCTGAGGCGCCGCTTCAGGATCCCCTGGCTGGCGTCGATCCGAAGGCTCTGCCTGCGGTTGATATTGCCGTAGCCGAACTGCTGCGGGGCGATGAGCTGCTGGGAGCGGGCGCATTGAAGATGCGACCCAGCGCAGAGGGCGTCACATTCCTTGACCTCGACCTGAATCTCAAGGGGCTGAAGATCGGTGGTACTGGCGGATGGAACGGTTCGCGGACCTGGTACAAGGGTCGGTTGGAGGGTAAGGATCTTGCCGATGTTTTGCTGGCCTGGGGCTTCGCGCCCTCGACCACCAGCGAGGATTTCCGGCTGGACGTGGATGGCGGCTGGTCGGGCTCACCGGCGGTCTTCGCGCTAAATCGGTTCTCCGGCCGGCTCGACGCTCGGTTACGCAAGGGCCAGCTCCGTGAAGTAGACGGCGGCGCGCAGGCGCTACGGGTATTTGGCTTGCTGAATTTCGATTCGATTGGGCGGCGGCTGCGGCTGGATTTTTCGGACCTGTTCAGCAAGGGCCTGAGCTACGACCGAATCAAGGCCGAGTTGCGTGCGACGAACGGCGTCTACGTGACGACCGAGCCGCTGACAGTCGCAGGGCCCTCCAGCAACCTCGAGCTGGATGGCCGCCTGGATCTGGTCGAGGATCGCATCGACGCCAAGCTGTTGGTGACGCTCCCAGTGAGCAACAACTTACCGTTGGCCGCGCTGATTGTCGGCGCACCGGCCATCGGTGGCGCCCTGTTCGTCGTCGATAAATTGTTGGGCGACAAGGTCGCACGCTTTGCGACTGTTCAATACAGCGTCGAGGGGCCTTGGCAGGCACCGAAAATCAGTTTCGATAAGCCCTTCGAAAAGCCCAACTGATCCGCGTTCCGACAGATGGAAGCGTGCTGCAGAGAGAGTCCCAATGTGACCCTAGCGGTAATTCAGATGGCCAGCCAGGCCGACATCCTGGCGAACCTCGCTAACGCCAGACGGCTGCTGGAGCGAGCCGCTGAGGCGGGCGCACAGCTTGCGGTGCTGCCAGAGAACTTCGCAGCCATGGGCCGCACCGATCTGCCGGCAGTCGGGCGTGCCGAAGCCGAAGGGATCGGGCCGATACTGCCCTGGTTGAAACGGACTGCCATCGACCTCAGGTTATGGATAGTTGCCGGCACGCTACCGCTGCCGGCGGATCGTCAGCCGCAGTCCAAGGTTCGGGCTTGCTCGCTGCTGGTGGATGATCAGGGGCAGCGAGTAGCACGCTACGACAAGTTGCATCTGTTCGATGCGCAAGTCAGCGATGCGCGTGGCCGCTATCAGGAGTCGAATGACTATGCGGCGGGCGACCGCTTGGTGGTCGTCGACACGCCGGTTGGTCGGCTGGGCATGAGTGTCTGTTACGACCTGCGATTCGCTGAGTTGTACACGGCTCTGCGCCTGGCTGGAGCCGAGCTGATCAGTGTTCCGTCGGCATTTACTGAAGTGACCGGCCAGGCGCATTGGGAGATGTTGTTGCGCGCGCGGGCCATCGAGACGCAATGCTATATGCTGGCGGCAGCGCAGGGTGGCGAACACCCAGGCGGGCGGTTGACCCACGGCCATTCATCTATTGTTGATTACTGGGGGCGAGTGATGCGCGAGCAAACCACCGGCGAGGCTGCATTGGTCGTTGAGCGAGACACGGCTGGTCAGGCCGAGACGCGCCAACGTATGCCGGTGCTGGATCATCGTCGTTTTACCGCGCCCCGTATCGTTTCGGGGACATTGGAGTAGATATGAGTGAACTGTTGTTACCTGTCACCGAGCGTTTGCTAACCCCGGGCGGGTTGGGCCTCGATGACTTGCCTGAGTTGCTTGGCGAGTTGGCGGGCCCCGGGATCGATGCCGCCGACCTTTATTTCCAAGATCAGGTGACCGAGTCCTGGGTGTTGGAAGATGGGATCGTCAAGGAAGGCGGTTTCCATCTGGAGCAAGGCGTAGGTGTCCGCGCGCTGTCCGGTGAAAAGACCGGCTTCGCCTACAGCAATGCGATCACTGCCGAGGCGCTACGCCAGGCCGCCGAAGCGGCTCGTTCGATTGCCAGAAACGGCCAGCATGGGCGTGTCAAAGTGCTGTCCAAAGCAGCTTTTTCGCCGCTGTACGGTCAGGACAATCCACTGGACGGGCTCGGTCGAGCAGAAAAGGTCGAGCTGCTCAAGCGTATCGATGTCGCCACACGGGCGCTGGATCCGCGTATCAAGCAAGTCACCGTAAGCCTGGCGGGCGTATGGGAACACATTCTGGTGGCTGGCCTGGATGGCGGAATGGCGGCCGACATACGTCCGTTGGTGCGCTTCAACGTCAGCGTTATCGTTGAGCAGAACGGGCGTCGTGAGCGCGGTGGCCAGGGCGGCGGCGGACGTACCGGTTACGAGTATTTTCTCAGCGAGGACCGGGCAATGGGCTATGCCCGCGAGGCCTTGCGTCAAGCGCTGGTGAATCTGGATGCCGTTGCCGCTCCCGCCGGGACGCTCCCGGTAGTGTTGGCGCCGGGCTGGTCGGGCGTATTGCTGCACGAGGCAGTCGGACATGGCCTGGAAGGCGACTTCAATCGCAAGGGTAGCTCGGCCTACAGCGGCCGGATAGGTCAGCAGGTCGCCTCCAAGCTGTGCACCATCGTCGATGACGGCACACTGGCCAATCGGCGTGGCTCATTGAGCGTTGATGACGAGGGCACGCCGACGCAGTGCACTACGCTGATCGAGAACGGAATACTCAAGGGCTACATTCAGGACAAGCTCAACGCACGCTTGATGGGGGTTGCACCCACCGGCAACGGACGGCGCGAATCCTATGCTCACCTGCCAATGCCGCGGATGACCAATACCTACATGTTGGCGGGCGAAAGCGACCCCGAGGAAATCATTCGCTCGGTAAAGAAGGGTATCTACTGCGCGAGCCTCGGTGGTGGGCAGGTGGACATCACCAGCGGTAAGTTCGTGTTCTCGACCAGCGAGGCGTATCTGATCGAGGACGGCAAGATTACCGCGCCAGTGAAGGGGGCGACCCTGATCGGTAGCGGGCCGGAGGTGATGAATAGAGTGTCGATGGTAGGTACCGATCTGGCCCTGGACAGCGGCGTCGGTACCTGTGGAAAGGATGGCCAGTCGGTCCCGGTCGGCGTAGGTCAGCCGACCGTGAAAATCGACGGGATTACGGTCGGAGGAACCGGGGCCTGAAGGCAGCCGCAGGCTAGAGACCTGCGGCGCGGTGCTTATGGATTGGGGTTGCGGCCTGCAGCTTGGTTTAACGCAATCCCCGTTGGGTTTCGTCCAGCTCGCGGATGTACTTGAAGATCTTGCGGCTGGCGGCCGGCGGCTTGTCCCGCGCAGCTTCGTGTTGGGCATGGCGGATCAGGCCGCGCAGGTGCTGACGGTCTGTTTCGGGATATTCGATGATGAAGGCTTCGAGTGTCTCGTCATTGCCAGCGATCAAGCGGTCGCGCCAGCGCTCTAAAGCGTGGAAGCGTTCGTTGTACTGGCGGGTCGAGGCATCGAGCTGGTCGACCAGGGCGAGGATGGCATCGACATCCTGATCACGCATCAGTTTGCCGATGTATTGCAGGTGGCGTTTGCGCGCGATATGAGCAGTGTGTTTCGGTGCGTCGGCAAGCGCCTTGCGCAGTGCATCGGTAAGTGGCAGGCGGTCTAGCACATCGGGTTTTAAGGTAGCGAGGCGTTCACCCAGATCCTGGAGAGCATGCAGTTCGCGCTTGACCTGGGTTTTGCTTTTTTCCTCGAAACCGTCGAGATCGGAAATATCAGACATGGGGCTGGTCCAGTAGGTAATGCCGCCATGATAACAGTAGCCTAGCGACGGAGCTCAGCCGAGCACCGCTGGCTGCAACTTGATCGAATCAGTTGTTGGAGTATGTATGAGTGAAGTCGAGGGGATCGGTCCGCATGCGTTGCCAGGCTTGCGCGAAAAGGTCGCGAGGATCTTAGAGGAGGCCAGCCGACAGGGTGCCAGTGCCTGCGAAGTCTCCGTCTCGATGGAGCAGGGCCTGTCCACAACGGTCCGCCAGCGGGAAGTGGAAACGGTCGAATTCAATCGCGATCAGGGCTTCGGCATCACGCTTTACGTCGGCCAGCGCAAAGGCTCGGCGAGCACGACTGGCAGCGGCGACGAAGCGGTCCGCGAAACCGTAGCGGCCGCTTTGGCGATCGCCAAACACGCGTCTGCCGACGAGTTTGCCGGGCTTGCTGATCCGGCGTTGATGGCGAAGGACGTGCCGGACCTGGATCTCTATCATCCTTGGGGGATCTCTCCTGACGAAGCGATTGAGGTGGCGCTCAGTTGCGAAGCGGCGGCTTTCGCTACGGACAAACGCATTCTCAACGCCGACGGCACCAGCCTGAGCACCCACCAGGGGTGCCGTGGTTATGGCAACAGCAATGGCTTCATCGGTGCTTACTGCAGTTCTCGTCACAGCCTCAGCAGCGTGATGATTGCCGAGGCCGACGGGCAGATGCAGCGGGATTATCACTACGATGTCTCGCGTGTGGCAGCTGACCTGGCCTCTGCTGAGTCGATTGGCCGGCGTGCCGCTGAGCGTGCCGTTCGCCGACTGGGTGCGCGCCCTGTACCGACCTGCGATGTGCCAGTGTTGTTTTCTGCGGACCTCGCGACGGGGCTATTTGGACATTTTCTCGCGGCGATCTCCGGTGGGAATCTCTATCGGAACTCGTCCTATCTAGAAGGCGCACTGGGGCAGACGCTGTTTCCGGAATGGCTGAATCTCGATGAACGTCCGCATCTGCCTCGCGGGCTGGCCAGTTCGGCTTATGACGGCGATGGCCTGGCGACCTATGCCAAGCCGTTCGTCGAGAATGGCAAACTGGTCTCTTATGTGCTTGGCACCTATTCCGGGCGCAAGCTGGGTATGCCCAGCACTGCCAATGCGGGTGGGGTACACAACCTCTTCGTGAGCCAAGGTGATGAAGACCAGGCCGCATTGATCCGCCGTATGGGGCGCGGGCTATTGGTCACCGAACTGATGGGGCAGGGCTTGAACCTGGTGACTGGTGACTATTCGCGCGGCGCCGGGGGTTATTGGGTCGAGAACGGCGAGATTCAGTTTCCGGTGCAGGAGGTCACCATCGCGGGAAACCTGCGGGACATGTTCCGGCAGATCGTTGCGGTTGGCTGTGATGTTGAGTCGCGCAGCAGCATTCACACTGGGTCGGTGCTGATCGAGCGCATGAAGGTGGCGGGTCAGTAGGTAATCAGTAGCAAGCAAAGCGGAAAGATAACGTACAGGGAAACACTTGGCGTTATCTGGACTGAAGCCCCTTTTTCGGCCGCGCTTGCCGCTTGCTATTCGCCTTCTTCGAAATAGTCTTCGATCAGGGCGATCAGCGCCTGGAGCGCTTCATGCTCCTGCTCGCCCTCTGTCTGCATGTGCAAACGGGTGCCTTTGCTGGCAGCGAGCATCATCACCGCCATGATGCTTTTGCCATCTATGAGGCTGGACGGGCAGCGCCCCAACCGGATGTCGCAAGGGAAGCGATTAGCGACTCCGACAAACTTGGCAGCTGCCCGGGCATGCAGACCGAGCTTGTTGATGATGGTGATCTCGCACGACGGCATGTGTATTCCTAAGCCAGGTCGCGGTGGCGGACCTGGACGTTCTTTAGAGGTTCGCGCAGCGCATGACCGAGCCGCTCAGCCAGATAGACCGAGCGGTGGTGTCCACCGGTGCAGCCAATGGCGACTGTGACATAGGCGCGGTTGCTGGCGGCGAAGCGGGGAAGCCATTTGCTCAAGTAGGCCAGGATGTCTTGGAACATTTCCTCGACGTCCGTTTGTGCGGCGAGATAATCGACAACAGGCTGATCCAGTCCGGAGAAATCGCGCAGATCGGCCTTCCAGTAGGGGTTGGGCAGGCAGCGCACATCGAATACCAGATCGGCGTCCACCGGCATACCACGTTTAAAGCCAAAGGACTCGAAGAGAAAAGCCGTACCCGGCTCTGGCTTGTCCAGCAGGCGCAGCTTCAGGGTGTCTCGTAGCTGATAAAGATTCAGGTGTGTGGTGTCGATCTTCAGGTCGGCGTGATCGATGATAGGCGCTAGAAGCAGTTCTTCGTCACGGATGGCTTCGGCCAGGGAGCGGTTCTGGTTGGTCAGCGGATGCCGCCTACGGGTCTCCGAAAAGCGCTTGAGCAATGTCTCGTCGGCGGCATCGAGATACAGTACATCGCACTGGATATATCGGGCACGGACATCTTCGAGCAGCTCGGGAAAGCGTTTTAGTTGACTCGGCAGGTTGCGCGCATCGATAGATACCGCGACTTGTGGCTGCAGCAGTTCTGTGTGCAACAGTGCCCTTTCTGCCAGCTCTGGCAGAAGGCCGGCGGGAAGGTTGTCGATACAGTAGAAACCATTGTCTTCAAGGACATTTAGCGCAGTGCTCTTGCCCGATCCAGAGCGCCCACTGACGATGATTAACCGCATCGAGCTTTACCATTCAGCAGGGCTTGGCCTTGAACACCTTTTTTCGCGTCGCGCCGGCAGGGTGTGTTTTGGCAGATAAGGGGCACGTTTCTTCCTCACTCAGCGTAGGGCGACAGAATATTGCTCTGTCCTAGCAGGCTGTTGGAAAACCACTCGAGCAGACATGTCTCGTTAAAACAGCCACGGCCGCCACCCCAGTCAGAACGCATCTTTAGCCAATCAAAGTGCGTTTTTTCGGTCTGTTAACCTCGGTCCAGCCTTCGGCTTTCTTTCACGGAACCCGGCCGTTGGGCTTGCCAACCACCGCTGATGTTGTCCCGGACGGCCAACTAACGACCGTTCTGAATATCCACCACAGCCTGATACAGTTGCTGGCCCGACGTGGTCCCGCGCAGCCGTTCACGGACCTCTTCACGATCCAGCATGCTGGCAATCTGGCGAAGCAGCTCCAGATGCTCATCGGTGGCTGCTTCTGGCACCAGCAATACGAACAATAGATCGACGGGAGCGCCGTCGATTGCGTCGAAATCTACTGGCGTATTGAGCCTCAGCACTGCACTGAGCGGCGAAGTGCAGCCGGGCATACGGCAGTGCGGGATCGCAATGCCATTGCCGAAGCCGGTTGAGCCAAGCTTTTCGCGGGCGATGAAGCTTTCAAAGATTGCTTGGTCATCAAGATCTGGCAGATCCCCACCAAGCACCTTGGCGATCTGCTCCAGGACGCGCTTCTTGCTGCCGCCCGGTACGCCCACTAGGGCGCGGCCGGGGGTTAGGATATTTTCGATTCGGATCATGATGGGTTAGCGAGCCAGGGCGCCCTGATGGTGGTCGAGCTGTTTTTCTTTGTGTTTGATGAGCTGCCGATCAAGCTTGTCCGCAAGCAGATCGATCGCGGCGTACATGTCGCTGTGCTCGGCGTTGGCAACAACTTCGCGGCCAGCTACATGCAACGTCGCTTCGGCCTTCTGCCTCAGCTTCTCGACTTGAAGAATGACTTGAATGGCAATGATGCGATCGAAATGCCGTTCTAACCGCTCGAATTTTTCCTCGACGTAGTCACGCAGGGGTTCTGTGATTTCCAGGTGAAGGCCAGTGATGTTGACTTGCATACTGCATCTCCTTTTTGCCACGTGCGGATTGGTGGGCAGCAAGCCCGCCATCGGAAGAACTCGACCAGTGCTCTGGTGTTACATCAGCCGCTTGCGCTCGCTGGATGGCGCGATACCGAGTGATTCGCGGTACTTTGCGACGGTGCGGCGTGCGACCTGAATCCCCTGTTCTTCCAGTAGACCAGCGATCTTGCTGTCGCTCAATGGCTTTTTCTGGTTTTCCGCGGCCACCAGTTTCTTGATGATTGCGCGGATGGCGGTAGACGAGCACTCGCCGCCTTCGGCAGTGCTCACATGGCTCGAAAAGAAGTACTTGAGTTCGTAGATGCCCCGGGGCGTGTGCATGAACTTTTGCGTCGTGACACGCGAAATGGTCGACTCATGCATGCCCACCGCTTCGGCGATGTCGTGCAGAACTAGCGGCTTCATGGCCTCGTCGCCGTGCTCGAAAAAGCCCCGCTGATGCTCGACGATCTGGGTGGCCACCTTCATCAGCGTTTCGTTGCGGCTGAGCAGGCTTTTGATGAACCAGCGTGCTTCTTGCAGCTGGTTTCGCATGAAGGTGTTATCCGCGCTGGAGTCGGCGCGTTTGACGAACCCGGCGTATTGCGCGTTTACCCTCAGGCGCGGCATTGCCTCCTGATTCAGCTCCACCAGCCAGCGGCCATTGTGCTTGCGCACGATCACGTCAGGCACCACGTATTCGGGCTCGCCCGCTTCGATCTGCGAGCCGGGGCGTGGATTGAGCGTTTGGATCAAGTCGATGATCTGGCGCAATTCGTCTTCTTTGAGCTTCATCCTGCGCATCAGCAAGTTGTAATCGCGCCCGCCAAGAATATCCAGGTGGTCACTCACCAGCCGGATGGCCTCACTCAGCCACTCGGTGCGTTCGGGCAGTTGACGAAGCTGCAACAACAAGCATTCGCGTAGATCCCGCGCACCTATACCTGCGGGCTCGAACTGTTGGATGCGGCGCAGAACCACTTCGATCTCATCGAGTTCAATTTCAAGTTCTGGATCGAAGGATTCGAGGACTTCTTCAAGCGTTTCGTCGAGATAACCCTGTGGATTGATGCAATCGATCAGGGTGGCCGCGATGAGACGGTCGGTATCGCTCATCGGGGCGAGGTTGAGTTGCCAAAGCAGGTGGCTTTGCAGGCTCTCGCCGCTGGACGTGCGGCTGGTGAAATCCCACTCATCGTCATCGCTGCTCGGCAAGCTGCTGGCGCTGGTCTGATAGATGTCTTCCCAAGCGGTGTCTACCGGCAGCTCATTGGGGATGCGGTCGCCCCAGTCGCCTTCTTCGAGGTTCTCAACGGTATTGATGGGCTCGTCATAGTGATTGTCCGGCTCGCTCTGCTCGGGCGAGTCGGCTGAAGGGCTTTCGCTTTTCTTTTCGATCGACTCGGCCATTGGATCGGAGTTGTCGAAATCATCCCCGTCTTCTTCGCGCTCGAGCATGGGATTGGAATCCAGCGCTTCCTGAATCTCTTGTTGGAGATCAAGCGTGGATAGCTGGAGCAATCGTATGGCTTGTTGCAGCTGCGGTGTCATCGTCAGCTGCTGGCCCATCTTCAGGACTAGCGATGGTTTCATGGCAGAGGACTTCGAACCTTTTTTGCCGGCGCAACCGCGCCTGTTCCGATTTCGCTGGCGCCGCGCGCCCGTGTAAGCAAATTATATGCCTGCCAATGAAGCCTTTGCCTAGCCCTGTAGGTTCGTCCGGGCAGAAAAAACAACTTCAAAGTCGGAATTCGTGTCCCAGATAGACTTCCTTGACCAGCTGATTGGCCAGGATGGTTTCTGCGTCGCCCTCAGCGATCAATTGACCGTCATTAACGATGTAAGCGGTTTCGCAGATATCCAACGTTTCGCGGACGTTGTGATCGGTGATCAGTACGCCGATGCCCTTGGCCTTCAGGTGATGAATGATCTGCTTGATGTCGCCGACCGAGATCGGGTCGACGCCAGCGAAGGGTTCGTCAAGAAGAATGAACTTGGGTGCCGTGGCCAGGGCGCGGGCTATCTCGACGCGGCGTCGTTCGCCACCGGACAGGCTCATGCCGAGGCTGTCGCGGATGTGGTGAATGTGAAACTCCTGCAGCAGGCCTTCTAAGGCTTGTTGCCGACCGCTGCGATCAAGGTCCTTGCGCGTTTCCAAGATCGCCATAATGTTGTCGGCTACCGACAGCTTGCGAAAGATCGAGGCTTCCTGCGGCAGATAGCCAATACCGGCTCGGGCTCGGCCGTGCATGGGCAGGTGCGTCACGTCCTGGTCGTCGATCAAGACCCGGCCCTGATCCGCTTTTACCAAACCGACAATCATGTAGAAGCAGGTGGTCTTGCCGGCACCATTTGGGCCCAGCAGGCCAACGATCTGTCCGCTTTCGATGGACAGACTGACATCACGCACGACCTGACGACTCTTATAGCTCTTCGCTAAATGCTGGGCCTTGAGAATTGCCATTACTCGGTCTGCTCCGTTGCCGGCTGTTCTTTATTACGCGGCTGGATGACCATGTCCACACGAGGGCGTGGCGTGGTGACGTCGGTATTGGTGGCGCGACCAGCATTGACGATCTGCCGCTGGGTGTCATAGACGATCTTTTCGCCTTCGAAAGTGTTGCCTTCCTGTACGACCTTGGCCTGGTCGATCAGCACGATCCTTTCGTTCGCGGCGAAATACTGGATGGTTAGCCCGTACGCCTTGACGATTTCCTTGTCTACCGCTGGTTTTTGCTCGTAGTAGGCCGGCTTGCCGATGGCGGTGAAAACCTCGACATCACCGTTATCGTCCTGGGTGATGGTGACCGTGTCGCCGGTAATTTTCATGGTGCCCTGGGTGATGACCACATCGCCGCGATAAACGGCAACGCCCTGTCGGTCGTCCAGTTCGGCGGTGTCGGCCTGTACACGGATAGGCTGGTTGCGGTCCTCTGGGAGCGCATGGGCGTTCGAACCGAGCAGGAAGATAGTCAAACCGATCAAAAGGGGGAGGGTCTTAACGCAGCTCATGCTGGCCTCTTACGTTGGATAGCAGGAGCATCCTGCCTTCATCTAGATACGCTTTCATGCCCGTAGCGGTCGTTACACCGTTTGCGGCGACGATTCTAACGGGTTGGCGGGTCTCGGCATAATCCTTCTCGGGGAGCACCGTCATCCTGCTGGTGGTAATGATCGTCGGACGGCCCTTGGCGTCATTGCGTTCGATCCTGACGTTATCGATCAGCTCGACTTCCTCGCCTTGCGGGCCCACTTCGCCGCGCTCGCTGGTGACATGCCACGGCAGCTCGGAACCTCGAAAGGAACGAAGGTCGGGGCGGGTCAGCAAGCTGATATCGCTGGCCTTGATATGCTCCACCTTTTCGGCAGTCAGCTCATAGTTGCGCTTGCCGTCCGGCTGGTATTGCACGGTACGGGAGTTGGTGACGTAGAAGTCGATGGGCGACTCTTTGCCCTGAGTCACTGGTGCGTCCTGCATGAAGCTCTCGGGGCGAATGTTCCAGTAGCCAATCGCGATCAGAAGCAGAGCGATCAATAGCAGAATGACGGGGAAGCGGAGTCTGCTTAGCATGGGTGCCTCTAGAGGTAAGCGGTCTGAGCGGCTTCGAGGCTGCCCTGGGCCCGCATGATCAGTTCGCAGAATTCTCGCGCTGCGCCTTCGCCACCACGGGCGGTGGTGACGCCGTGAGCATGCTGACGAACGAACGCGTCGGCACTGGCGACCGCCATGCCCAGGCCTACCCGGCGAATCACTGGCAGGTCCGGCAGGTCATCGCCGAGATAGGCGACCTCGGCGTAGTCGAGACCGAGTTCGCCGAGCAATTCATCGAGCACCACGAGCTTGTCCTCACGCCCCTGATAAAGGTGCTGGATGCCCAGGTTTTGCGCCCGGCGTTCAACCACAGGCGTCTTGCGGCCGCTGATGATCGCGGTGCGTACGCCGGAGTTGATCAGCATCTTGATGCCGTGGCCGTCCAGGGTATTGAAGGTCTTGAATTCGCTGCCGTCGACAAGAAAGTACAGCTTGCCGTCAGTTAGCACGCCGTCCACATCGAATATGGCCAGGCGAATGTCGCGGGCACGTCGTAACAAGTCGTTCACTTACATCACTCCTGCGCGCAACAGATCGTGCATGTTCAACGCGCCAATCGGTCGGTCGTTTTCATCAACCACCACGAGCGCGTTGATCTTGTTGTCTTCCATGATTTTCAGTGCTTCGGCCGCAAGCATGTCGGCGTCAGCGGTCTTACCATGCAGTGTCATGACCTGATCGATGCTGGCCTGACGAACATCGATGCCCTTGTCCAGCGTACGACGCAAGTCGCCGTCAGTGAATATCCCCGCCAGGCGGCCGTCTGCCTCTACCACGGCCGTCATCCCAAGTCCTTTCTGGGTCATTTCCAGCAGGGCCTCGCGGAGGGATGTGCCACGATTGATCAGCGGCAGGCGATCACCGGCGTGCATCACATGCTCCACCTTCAGCAGTAGGCGTCTGCCCAAAGCGCCGCCCGGATGTGAGAAGGCGAAATCCTCGGCAGTAAAGCCGCGCGCTTCCAGCAGCGCAATCGCCAGCGCGTCACCCAGTACCAGGCTGACGGTCGTCGATGAAGTTGGTGCCAGGTTCAGGGGGCAGGCCTCGATGGCGACGCTCGCGTCGATGTTGACCTCCGCCGCCTTTGCGAGCACTGACTCGGGATTGCCCGTCATGCTGATCAGCGTGATGCCGAGGCGCTTGATCAGTGGCAGCAGGGTGACGATCTCGCTGGTGGTTCCCGAATTGGAAAGCGCCAGCACCACGTCATCATGCGTGATCATCCCCATGTCACCATGGCTGGCCTCGGCCGGATGGACGAAGAACGCCGTGGTACCGGTGCTGGCGAGCGTGGCGGCGATCTTGTTGCCGATGTGCCCGGACTTACCCATGCCGACGACGACGACTCGGCCCTTACTCTGAAGGATCAGTTCGCAGGCTTTGACGAAGTGTTCATCGATACGTGTGCTGAGCTGTTCCACCGCCTCCATTTCCATGCGGATGGTCCGCTGGGCAGTCTCGATCAACTGGCTGCTCTGGCTCATGTCTGGGTCATCGCCTGAATGAAAACGCGGGATTATAGCGGTAAACCGGGCGCCGCTCACTGAAAAGCGTGGCGCGGATCGTCGCGTTTGAAGCTGAACCCAGGCTGAACGAATGTGCGCTCGTTCATGCAACGATACAGAGACCAGCTTGGGACGCCCATGGCGCGGTGCTATAGTTCGCGCCGCCAAAAACGGCTCTGCGAAGTATCTCCGAAAGAACGGGGGGCGTCTGATTCGCAAGCTGTATCCGAGGAGATCCGATGAGCGCCGCCAACGCTAACGCCGTCGAGCTGAAGGGTGTGACCTTCAAGCGCGGTGAGCGGAGCATTTTCAACAACGTCGACATTGTCATTCCCCGTGGCAAGGTGACGGCCATCATGGGCCCTTCCGGCTGTGGCAAGACGACTTTGCTGCGCCTGATCGCCGCCCAACTCAAACCGACCCGCGGTGAAGTCTGGGTGTCTGGAACTAATTTGCCGACGCTGTCGCGTCGCGAGTTGTTCGACATGCGCAAGCAGATGGGCGTGCTGTTCCAGAGCGGCGCCTTGTTCACGGACCTTGATGTGTTCGAGAACGTCGCCTTCCCGCTACGCGTCCACACCAAGCTGCCCGAAGAGATGATTCGCGACATCGTGCTGATGAAGCTGCAGGCGGTTGGCTTGCGTGGGGCAGTCGAGCTGATGCCAGAAGAGCTGTCTGGAGGAATGAAACGGCGGGTGGCGCTGGCGCGTGCGATCGCGCTCGACCCGCAGATCCTGATGTACGACGAGCCGTTCGCGGGGCAGGACCCCATTGCAATGGGCGTTCTGGTACAGCTGATTCGATTGCTAACCGACGCGCTGGGAATCACCAGTATCGTGGTCTCCCACGACCTGGCCGAAACCGCGAGCATCGCTGACTACATCTACGTGGTGGGCGACGCCCAGGTATTGGGGCAGGGGACGCCAGCGGAGCTTCATGAATCGACCAATCCGCGGATTCGGCAATTCATGAAAGGGGCCGCGGATGGTCCGGTACCGTTCCATTTTCCGGCGCCGGCCTATGCCGAGGATCTTTTGCGAGGCTCAGATGCGTAAGCGTTCTTTGATCGAGCGTGTCCGCCGGGTAGGCGAGGCTGGAATGGACGTGGTCGCGGCTCAGGGGCGCGCGACGCTGTTTCTTTTCCACGCATTGTTCGGCCCCAGCGGGCTGGACGGTCGATTCTCTCTACTGATCAGGCAGTTGTATTCGGTTGGCGTGTTGTCTCTCGCGATCGTAGTGGTATCGGGAGTATTCATCGGCATGGTGCTTGCGCTTCAGGGCTATAGCATTCTCAGCAGCTACGGCTCCGAGCAGGCCGTGGGTCAGATGGTGGCGCTGACACTGTTGCGCGAATTGGGACCAGTGGTCACAGCATTGCTGTTTGCCGGTCGTGCGGGCTCGGCGCTGGCGGCCGAGATCGGCAACATGAAGTCCACCGAGCAGCTGTCCAGCCTGGAGATGATCGGTGTCGACCCGTTGAAGTACATCGTTGCACCGCGGTTATGGGCCGGCTTCATATCGCTTCCATTGCTCACCGTAATCTTCAACGTCGTCGGCATCTGGGGCGGCGCCATGGTTGCGGTGGACTGGCTCGGCGTCTATGAAGGCTCGTTCTGGGCCAACATGCAGAACAGTGTCACCTTCTCTACCGACGTGTTGAACGGCGTCATCAAAAGCATGGTGTTTGCCGTCGTGGTGACCTGGATAGCGGTATTTCAGGGCTACGACTGCGAACCGACGTCCGAAGGGATCAGTCGCGCCACCACCCGGACCGTGGTTTACGCCTCGTTGGCAGTACTCGGTCTCGACTTTATTCTGACCGCCTTGATGTTTGGAGATTTCTGATGCGTATCCGCACCCTGGAAATAGGTGTTGGTCTGTTTCTGCTGGCGGGCGTTCTGGCCTTGCTGCTGCTGTCGCTGCGGGTCAGCGGTCTGAACGTCGCCAGTACCGACACCTACAAGCTGTACGCCTATTTCGACAATATTGCCGGTTTGAGTGTCCGATCCAAGGTCACCATGGCTGGTGTGACCATCGGCAAGGTGACGGCGATCGATCTGGATCGCGAAAGCTATACCGGCCGTGTCACCCTGGAAGTTCAGAAAGACGTCGACATCCTGCCGACCGACTCCACCGCTTCTATCCTGACTGCCGGGTTGCTCGGCGAGAAATACATTGGCATCAGCGTCGGTGGCGAAGAGGAAACACTCGGCGACGGCGACACGATCCGCGATACCCAGTCGTCGCTGGTGCTGGAAGAGCTGATCGGCAAGTTTCTACTCAATTCGGTTAATAGAGAGTGAGGTGCAACCCATGATGACTGCCCTGCGTCGCGGCTTGCTGGTGCTGCTGGCTGCCTTTCCCTTCCTGGTTCAGGCGGCGCCCAGCGCCCATGAAGTGATCGAGCGCACCACTGATGAATTGCTTGCTGATCTCAAGGCGAACAAGGAGCAATACCGGCAGGATCCGAGCGCGTTTTACGAGTCGCTCAACAATATTCTGGGGCCAGTGGTGGATGCCGAAGGAATTTCACGGAGCATCATGACCGTGAAGTACTCGCGTAATGCGAGCCCTGCCCAGATGACTCGTTTCCAAGAAAACTTCAAACGCAGCCTGATGCAGTTCTACGGAAATGCGCTGCTGGAATACAACAATCAGCAGATCAAGGTCCTTCCCGCCAGTGGCAAGCAGGACCCGGAGCGCACCAGTGTCGGTATGGAAGTGACGGGTCGTCAGGGCGAGATTTATCCCGTGTCCTACACCATGGTCAATCACGATGGGGTTTGGATGGTTCGCAACGTCATCATCAATGGAATCAATATCGGCAAGCTGTTCCGAGATCAATTTGCCGATTCGATGCAGAAGAACAATGACGATCTGGATAAGACCATCGATGGTTGGGCCGAGGTAGTGGCGCGAGCCAAGGACACCGAGGCGGGTCAACGGGCGGCGGGCGATGAGTGACGGGCGGGTTGAGCGGGGCGCTGACGGCGAGATTCGCCTGTCGGGCGTGCTCGACTACCAGTCCGGCCCAGCCTTGCGTCGGCAGGGGCAGGCGCTGATTCGTCAGGCCAAGGGCACGCGCGTGTTGGTCGATTGCTCCGAGGTTGAACGATCCAGTAGCGTCGGCTTGTCTTTGCTTTTGGCCTTCACCCGGGATGTGCAGAAACAGGGCGATGAGCTTGTTATTACTGGTTTGCCCGCTGACATGCGGGACCTAGCGCAGGTATCCGGTTTGCTGGATGTTCTTTCGCTGGCGGACGAAACAGAAGGAGCTGTGTAATGTTGCTGCGATGGGCGGAAGCGACGCGGGCCAAGGTGCACTTGGCCGCTGAGTCGTTGGGTAATCTTCTGGTCGAGACCTTTCACTACCTGTCGCTGTTCGCGATCGGTGCCGTCACCGCCTGGGCTGGGTTGGTTGCGTTTCTAGGCATGGTCGAGAAAGGCAGCATCAGCGTTGATGACATTCTGCTGCTGTTCATCTATCTCGAGCTCGGTGCGATGGTGGGTATCTACTTCAAGACCAACCATATGCCGGTGCGCTTTTTGATCTATGTCGCAATCACCGCGTTGACCCGGCTGCTGATCTCCGACGTCTCGCACCACCACCGTCCGGATATGGGTGTCGTCTATATTTCCGGCGCGATCCTGCTACTGGCGGTGGCTATTCTGGTGGTGCGCTTCGCGTCATCTCGTTTCCCCGCGGTGGCGCCCAGCAGCCGACATCCGCAGCGCCGCGACGCCGATGCCGAAACGCTCGACTGAATGCAGCTTCGTCAGTCAGCGCGGCTTCGGGGTTCGCAGCCTCCGGGCTTTTTTGTATGATGACCGGCCGTGCGCGTCCGGCGCCGATCGAGGTTGAACATGCAGGCCGTAGAAGTTAAGAATTTTCTGGAAGAGAAGCTTTCAGGCGCTCAGGTGGAAGTCGAAGGCGAGGGCTGCAACTTCCAATTGAATGTGATCAGCGACGAGTTGGCGGGCATGAGTCCGGTCAAGCGTCAGCAACAGATTTATGCTCATCTGAATCCGTGGATCGCCGACGGCAGCATCCACGCCGTTACGATGAAATTCTTCAGTCGTGCCGACTGGCTCGCGCGTGGCTGATCGCCGGTCATAACAGGCATCTCTCAGTCCTTGCGCGACCGACAAAGTCGTGCACGGCTCTTCTTCGCCAGTGCTTCGAGCCTGCGGGTTACGGGAACATTCATGGATAAACTGATCATCACCGGCGGTGCCCGCCTTAACGGCGAGATCCGCATCTCCGGCGCCAAGAACTCGGCCCTTCCGATTCTGGCCGCTACCTTGCTGGCCGATACTCCAGTGACCGTCTGCAACCTGCCGCACTTGCACGACATTACCACCATGATCGAGCTGTTCGGCCGTATGGGCGTGCAACCGGTCATCGACGAAAAACTCAGCGTTGAAGTCGACGCCAGCAGCATCCAGACGCTGGTCGCGCCCTACGAGCTGGTCAAGACCATGCGTGCTTCGATTCTCGTGCTGGGGCCAATGGTGGCTCGGTTCGGCGAAGCCGAGGTGGCCCTGCCCGGCGGCTGTGCCATCGGCTCGCGTCCGGTGGATCTGCACATACGTGGTCTGGAGGCAATGGGCGCGAAGATCGACGTCGAAGGCGGCTACATCAAGGCCAAGGCGCCAGCTGGCGGCCTGCGCGGTGCACATTTCTTCTTCGATATCGTCAGCGTGACCGGTACCGAAAACATCATGATGGCGGCGGCATTGGCCAATGGCCGCTCCGTGCTGGAGAACGCCGCGCGTGAGCCGGAGGTAGTCGACCTGGCCAACTTCCTCAACGCCATGGGTGCACAAGTATCCGGCGCCGGTACCGACACCATCACCATCGACGGTGTGAAGCGCCTGGGTGGCGGCCGTTATAGCGTGATGCCCGACCGCATCGAGACGGGCACCTATCTGGTGGCCGCTGCCGCCACTGGCGGACGCGTAAAGCTCAAGGACACGGATGCGACGCTGCTCGAGGCGGTGTTGCACAAGCTCGAAGAGGCCGGTGCCCACATCGACACCGGGAGCAACTGGATCGAGCTGGACATGAAGGGCAATCGGCCCAAAGCGGTAAATATTCGCACAGCGCCTTATCCTGCGTTTCCGACCGATATGCAGGCGCAGTTCATTGCCATGAACGCGATCGCTGAAGGCACTGGGACGGTTATCGAGACGGTGTTCGAGAACCGCTTCATGCACGTTTACGAAATGAATCGCATGGGTTCGCAGATTCTTGTCGAGGGCAATACCGCTATCGTGACCGGCGTACCCAAGCTCAAGGGTGCTCCGGTCATGGCGACCGACCTGCGCGCATCAGCGAGCCTGGTCATCGCGGGCCTGGTGGCTGAGGGCGATACATTGATCGACCGCATCTACCACATCGACCGCGGTTACGAGTGCATCGAGGAAAAGCTGCAATTGCTGGGCGCCAAGATTCGCCGCGTACCGGGCTAACTGAGGGAATAGGCTAGGGTTGCCGGCTCGATTTTTGGCAGCCCATCGCCGAGGTCTGCAAACGCCCGGGCCGATGCCAAGGTCGCCATCAATAGGCTTCAAGGAATAAACCGTTCATGCTCACCATCGCCCTGTCCAAAGGCCGCATCCTCGACGATACGCTGCCGCTGCTCGCCGCCGCCGGTATCGTCCCCACCGAGAATCCGGAAAAAAGCCGTAAGCTGATCATCCCGACTACGCAGGACGACGTGCGTCTGCTGATCGTGCGTGCCACGGATGTACCGACCTATGTCGAGCACGGCGCCGCGGACCTTGGCGTCGCGGNACGAGCCGCTGGACCTGCGGATCGCCAACTGCAAGTTGATGACGGCCGGAAAGGTCGGTGCAGCAGAGCCCAAGGGGCGTCTGCGGGTTGCGACCAAATTCGTCAATGTCGCCAAGCGCTACTACGCCGAGCAGGGGCGGCAGGTCGATATCATCAAGCTCTACGGCTCAATGGAGCTTGCGCCTCTGGTGGGGTTGGCAGACAAGATTATCGACGTCGTCGACACCGGTAATACGCTGCGCGCCAATGGGTTGGAGCCCCAGGAACTGATCGCCATGATCAGCTCGCGCCTGGTGGTCAACAAGGCCTCAATGAAGATGCAGCATGCGCGCATCCAGGCCCTGATCGATGCGCTCCAGAGCGCCATTGCCCACCACGAGTGATCAACAGCCGGGCGGTACACGGCCGGCCAGCCTATCCGCGTCATAGCCTAAATATCCAGGTGCCCGCGCGGTCGGCTTGTTAGTCTAGGGCGCCTGACTATCGCTGTACTCATCCCTTCATGAGGCCCGTTATGACCGCTCCCATCGACATCCGCCGACTCAATGCAGCTGATCCCGATTTCGCGCGACACCTGGATCATCTGTTGAGCTGGGAAAGCGTGTCTGATGATGGTGTCAATCAGCGGGTGCTGGAGATCATCAAGGCCGTCCGCGAGCGTGGCGATGCCGCCCTGGTGGAGCTGACCCAGCGTTTTGATGGCCTTGAAGTCGCCTCCATGGCTGACCTGATCCTACCGCGTGAGCGGCTTGAGCTGGCGCTTACACGGATCAGCCCGGCCCAGCGCCAAGCGCTGGAAGCTGCCGCCGAACGTGTCCGCCTCTATCATGAAAGGCAAAAGCAGGACTCCTGGACCTACACCGAAGCTGACGGCACCGTGCTTGGTCAGAAAGTCACGCCGCTTGATCGCGCGGGCCTGTACGTGCCAGGTGGCAAGGCATCGTATCCATCGTCAGTGCTCATGAACGCCATCCCTGCGAAGGTTGCAGGGGTGCCGGAGGTCGTGATGGTGGTCCCCACTCCGCGCGGTGAAATCAACGAGCTGGTGCTGGCTGCTGCGTGCATCGCTGGCGTCGATCGGGTATTCACCATCGGTGGGGCTCAGGCTGTCGCTGCGCTGGCCTACGGAACCGAAAGCGTCCCGCCAGTCGACAAGATTGTCGGGCCAGGCAACATCTATGTCGCGACGGCCAAGCGCCACGTGTTCGGCAAGGTCGGTATCGACATGATCGCCGGCCCCTCCGAGATTCTGGTGGTATGCGACGGCCAGACCGATCCCGACTGGATCGCCATGGATCTGTTTTCCCAGGCCGAGCACGACGAAGATGCGCAGTCCATTCTGGTCAGCCCGGATGCAGCTTTCCTCGACCGGGTCGCTGAAAGCATCTCCCGTTTGCTGCCGACCCTTGAACGTAGCGAAATCGCTCGCGCCTCGCTGCAGGGGCGCGGGGCATTGATTCAGGTTGCTGACATGCAGCAGGCGATTGATGTCGCTAATCGCATCGCGCCCGAGCACCTCGAGCTATCAGTGGCTGATCCCGATGCGTGGCTGCCGCAGATTCGACATGCGGGAGCGATTTTCATGGGGCGTTACACGGCCGAGGCGTTGGGCGATTACTGCGCTGGGCCGAATCATGTCTTGCCAACCTCGGGCACTGCGCGATTCTCCTCACCCTTGGGCGTGTACGATTTCCAGAAACGCTCCTCGATCATCAACTGTTCGGCTGAAGGTGCATCCGAGCTGGGCAAGGTCGCCTCGGTACTGGCGCGCGGTGAGTCTCTCACCGCTCACGCACGCAGCGCCGAGTACCGAATCAAGGGGTAACTGTAACCAAGCGGAGCGGATGAGGCTTCGCTTGTTCTGTCTTGCCACCCGACCGGTAGGGAACGCCTCACCGATTCCACCGGCGGCAATCGATCATTTTCTGAGGAGAGAAGGGCGGATGAGCAAATTCTGGAGCCCCTTCGTAAAAGAGCTAGTTCCCTATGTGCCCGGTGAGCAGCCGAAGCTGACCAATTTGGTCAAGCTCAACACCAATGAGAACCCCTACGGCCCTTCGCCCAAGGCGCTCGCAGCGATGCAGGCCGAGCTGACCGACAACCTGCGCCTGTATCCAGATCCGAACGGTGAGCGACTCAAGCGCGCCGTCGCTGATTACTATCACGTCCGGCCGGACCAGGTTTTCGTCGGCAATGGCTCGGATGAGGTACTGGCCCACGTCTTTCACGGACTCTTCCAGCATGGCAAGCCGCTGCTGTTTCCCGACGTAACCTACAGCTTCTACCCGGTCTATTGCGCCCTGTATGGCATCGCCTATGAGGCTATCGCGCTGGATGACAAGTTTCAGATCGAGGTGGCCGATTACGCTCGGCCAAACGGGGGAATCATTTTTCCCAATCCCAACGCGCCGACAGGTTGCCTGCTGCCGCTTGAGGTCATCGAGCGGCTGCTGCAGAAAAACGCCGATTCGGTCGTTGTGGTCGATGAAGCCTATATCGACTTCGGCGGTGAGTCGGCAATCGCATTAGTGGATCGTTACCCGAACCTGCTGGTTACCCAGACATTATCCAAATCTCGCTCGCTGGCAGGGCTGCGTGTCGGTCTGGCGGTAGGGCATCCGGATCTGATTGAGGCGCTGGAGCGCATCAAGAACAGTTTCAACTCCTACCCGCTGGACCGCATCGCCATTGCCGGCGCTGCGGCTGCGTTCGAAGACCGCGCTTATTTCGAGCAAACCTGCCAGCAGGTGATCGCCAGCCGCGAAGCCGTGACGGTTGCGATGCAGGAGTTAGGCTTTGAGGTGCTGCCCTCGGCAGCGAACTTCATCTTCGCCCGGCATCCGCAGCGCGACGCTGCTGCGCTGGCAGCCGGGCTTCGCGAACACGGCGTTATCGTGCGGCACTTCAAGCAGGGGCGCATCGAGCAGTTTCTGCGGATCAGTATCGGGGCGCCGGAGCAGAATCAGGCATTGCTCGATGCGCTAAAGCACATCGGCTAATCCCGTGCGCTGCAAGCGTCCAGTCACATGCAGCTGCTATCTCCGGCGTCGGTGGTAGCAGCGGCCAGTTTGATCGTATCGCCGTCCCCGAACAATCTGCTCGGCATAGACCGGGCAGGAGTGTTTCGTTCCTACGGTGGCCTCTCTGCTCAGTTGAATCACCGCTACGGTTTTCGCCTCACTGAGGACGCAAAGCCTATGCCTGCTCGAGCGTCGAGTACGCCACCCGCTTGATTGCTTGCCCGAACGAGCGGGCTATTGCGGAGCTTTCTCCACCAGTGGCCGCATGCCCACCTCGGCCGTCAGCGTCAGCGGCTTGCCGTTGCGCAGAATGTCGATATCGATTTTGTCCCCGGGTCGCACCTGGGCAACCTGGTTCATTGAACTGCGACCATCGCTTGCCTGCGCACCATCGATGCTGAGGATGAGGTCGCCCGGCAGCAGACCAGCGCGTTCAGCCGGCCCATCGCGGTAGACACCAGCAACAACGATTCCGGGTCGACCGGCCTGGCCGAAGGACTCTGCCAGTTCCGGCGTAAGGGATTGCACCTCGACACCTAGCCAGCCGCGAATGACCTGGCCATGCTCGATGATGGATTTCATCACGTCCATGGCGAGCTTCACTGGGATGGCGAAGCCGATGCCCTGCGATCCGCCGGACTCGGAGATGATTGCCGTGTTTATGCCGATCAGGTGGCCGGCAGTATCCACCAGCGCACCACCCGAGTTACCGCGGTTGATCGCCGCGTCGGTCTGGATGAAGTCCTCGTAAGTATTGAGACCCAGCTGGTTACGGCCGGTTGCGCTGATAATGCCCATCGTCACGGTCTGCCCCACGCCGAACGGATTACCGATCGCCAGCGTCACGTCCCCGATGCGAATGCCATCCGAGCGGCCGATGGTGATCGCAGGCAGGTCCGCCAGGTCGATCTTGAGCACCGCTAGATCGGTCTCAGGGTCGCTGCCGATTACCCGTGCCAGGGTCTCCCGACCATCGCGCAATGCCACGACGATCTGTTCCGCATTCGCCGTGACGTGGTTGTTGGTCAGCAGGTAGCCTTCCGGGCTCATGATCACCGCCGAGCCCAGGCTCGATTCCATGCGGCGTTGACGCGGCAGGTTGTCCCCGTAGAAGCGCCGGAACAGCGGATCGTCCTTAAGCATGGGCGGCTGGCTGGCGCTATCGATCACCTTGGTGGTGTAGAGATTAGCCACTGCGGGCGCAGCGCTGCTGACTGCGTTGGCATAGGAGTAAGGGCCTTGCTGGGGGATGCCGATCAGCGGCGCTTGCTGCAGGCTGTACTCCGGCTCGGCGCCGAGCCCTACCAGATGCGGGTAGCGCTGAATGATCAGCAGGGCCACTAGCAGGCCTACCAGCAACGGCCAGCCAAAAAAACGCAGGGCATTGATCATCGCGATGGGACGTCCGAGCAGGTTGCGGAAGGCGAGAGCGCCTCTTAAGGTGGCGCATTATACGAAGCTGGCCGTGAAATGCAGCCTTGCCGGCGGCAAAACTGCAACGCACCGTCTAGAACGGTTAATCCGCAACAGTTTCTGATGTTTGTCTCGTCTATTTTTTCGTAAATGACGCCGCTTTCTAGTTACTAATTCCGTAGGAGGATGTTGCATGGCCGTCGCGCTGACCACCCTGGTCGATGAATCCGACCGCTTCCTAAACGCCGCGAAGATTCCTGATTATTGTCCTAACGGCTTGCAGGTGGAGGGGCGGCCGCAGGTACAGCGCATCGTCAGTGGCGTGACCGCTAGCCAGGCTCTGCTGGATGCGGCAGTCGAGGCGCGAGCCGATGTGGTGCTGGTGCACCACGGCTATTTCTGGAAGAACGAAGATGCGCGTGTAGTTGGGATGAAACAGCGCCGCTTGAAAACCCTGCTCAGCCACGACATCAGCCTGCTCGCCTACCACCTGCCGCTCGACGTTCATCCTGAGGTAGGCAACAACGTGCAGCTGGCTCGTCTGCTCGGGCTAACGGTCGAGGGCACCCTGGAGCCAGATAATCCTCGTTCCGTCGGGCTTGTGGGCTCCCTTGACACGCCGCTCACGCCTGTCGACTTCATGCGTCGGATCCACGCTGCGCTTGGGCGCGAACCGCTGATGGTCGAAGGCCCGGGTTTGATCAGGCGGGTCGCTTGGTGCACTGGCGGCGCGCAGGGCTATATCGATCAAGCGGTAACTGCCGGCGTCGATGCGTACCTGACCGGCGAAATTTCAGAGCCTACGGCTCATATCGCACGTGAAAACGGACTTAGCTTTTTTGCCGCCGGGCATCATGCCACTGAGCGGTACGGGGTTCAGGCCCTGGGTGAACATCTGGCGAAGCGATTCGCCATTGAGCACCTGTTTATCGATTGCCCTAATCCAGCCTGATTCGGCCGTGTTGAGCCCGCGGCTAAGCGAATCCCGGTAGGGCAAGATCAGGGTTTCGGTCGGCATAAAGCTAGAGCATTTAGATCTAAGTAGCGGCCTGATTAGAATTTAATGCCGTGTTAGAGTTGCGCCTCGTTCCGGCCGCGCCGGCCGTTCCACCTGCAAAAAATTCGTGAGTAGCCATGGTCGACAAACTGACGCATCTGAAACAGCTGGAGGCGGAAAGCATCCACATCATTCGTGAGGTGGCCGCCGAGTTCGATAATCCGGTGATGCTCTATTCCATCGGCAAGGATTCGGCCGTAATGCTGCATCTGGCGCGCAAGGCCTTCTTCCCTGGGCGTCTGCCGTTCCCGGTGATGCACGTCGATACGCGCTGGAAATTCCAGGAGATGTACAGCTTCCGCGAGAAGATGGTCTCGGAGATGGACCTGGATCTGATTACGCACATCAATCCGGACGGCGTGGCGCAGGACATCAATCCGTTCACCCATGGCAGCGCCAAGCACACGGACATCATGAAGACCGAAGGCCTCAAGCAGGCACTCGACAAGCATGGCTTCGATGCAGCTTTCGGCGGCGCCCGGCGTGACGAAGAAAAGTCCCGCGCCAAGGAACGCGTCTATTCGTTTCGTGACAGCAAGCACCGCTGGGACCCGAAGAATCAGCGTCCTGAACTCTGGAACGTTTACAACGGCAAGGTGAAGAAAGGCGAATCCATCCGCGTCTTCCCGCTGTCGAACTGGACCGAGCTGGACATCTGGCAGTACATCTATCTGGAACAGATCCCGATCGTGCCGCTGTACTTCGCTGCCGAGCGCGAGGTCATCGAGAAGAACGGCACGCTGATCATGATTGATGACCAGCGCATCCTCGAGCACCTGTCTGACGAGGAAAAGGGCCGCATCGAAAAACGCATGGTCCGCTTCCGTACGCTCGGTTGCTACCCGTTGACCGGTGCGGTGGAGTCGACTGCATCAAGCCTGCCCGAGATCATCCAGGAAATGCTCCTGACGCGTACTTCCGAACGTCAGGGCCGCGTTATCGATCACGATGGCGCAGGTTCGATGGAAGAAAAGAAACGTCAGGGCTACTTCTAAGGATTCCGCACCATGTCTCATCAGTCTGATTTGATCAGCGAGGACATCCTCGCGTACCTGGCCCAGCACGAACGCAAAGAGCTGCTGCGCTTTCTCACCTGCGGCAACGTCGACGACGGCAAGAGCACCCTGATCGGGCGTCTGCTGCACGACTCGAAGATGATCTATGAAGATCACCTCGAAGCCATTACCCGCGATTCGAAGAAATCCGGCACCACAGGTGATGATGTCGACCTGGCGTTGCTGGTCGACGGCCTGCAGGCCGAGCGTGAGCAGGGCATCACCATCGATGTCGCGTACCGCTATTTCTCCACCGCCAAGCGCAAGTTCATCATTGCCGACACCCCCGGCCATGAGCAGTACACGCGCAACATGGCGACCGGCGCCTCGACCTGCGACCTGGCGATCATCCTGGTCGACGCCCGCTACGGCGTGCAGACCCAGACCAAGCGCCACAGCTTCATCACCTCGTTGCTGGGCATCAAGCACATCGTCGTGGCCATCAACAAGATGGACCTGATGGACTTCGACCAGTCCGTATTCGAGCGCATCAAGGCCGATTACCTGGGCTTTGCCGAACGTATCGAGCTCAAGCCGTCGTCTCTGCATTTTGTGCCGATGTCCGCGCTCAAGGGCGATAACGTGGTCAACCGTTCCGAGCGCGCGCCTTGGTATGAAGGGCAGTCGCTGATGGAGATTCTCGAGAGCGTCGAGATCGCCGGCGACCGCAATTTCGACGACCTGCGCTTCCCCGTGCAGTACGTCAACCGCCCCAACCTCAACTTCCGCGGCTTTGCTGGCACGCTGGCCAGCGGCATCGTGCGCAAGGGCGATGAAATCGTTGTGCTGCCGTCCGGCAAGCGCAGCACGGTCAAATCCATCGTGACCTACGACGGCGAGCTGGAGCAGGCGACACCAGGCGAAGCGATCACTCTGACGCTGGAAGACGAGATCGACGTCTCCCGTGGTGACATGCTCGTGCATGCCGACAACCTGCCCCGCATCACTGACAGTTTCGACGCCATGCTGGTTTGGATGGCCGAGGAACCGATGCTGCCCGGCAAGAAATACGACATCAAACGTGCCACCAGCTACGTGCCGGGCTCCATCGCCAGCATCACTCATCGCGTGGACGTGAACACGTTGGAGCATGGCCCGGCCAGCAGCTTGCAGCTCAACGAGATCGGACGGGTCAAAGTCAGTCTGGACGCTGCGATTGCGCTGGATGGATATGCGCGGAATCCAGCTACTGGCTCGTTCATCATCATTGACCGCCTCACCAACGGCACCGTTGGCGCAGGCATGATCATCGCCGAGCCTGTTGCTCATGGTTCGTCCGGCCATCACGGTGCGCTGGCCCATGTCTCTACTGAAGAGCGTGCAAGCCGCTTCGGTCAGCAGCCCGCCACTGTGCTGTTCACCGGGCTTTCCGGCGCCGGCAAGAGCACGCTGGCCTATGCGGTCGAACGCAGGCTGTTCGACATGGGCCGTGCGGTTTACGTGCTGGACGGCCAGAACCTGCGCCATGACCTGAACAAGGGTCTGCCGCAGGATCGCGCCGGTCGCACCGAGAATTGGCGCCGTGCTGCCCATGTGGCGCGTCAGTTCAACGAAGCCGGTTTGCTGACCCTCGCCGCGTTCGTCGCTCCAGATGCCGAAGGCCGCGAACAGGCCAAGGCGCTGATCGGCACTGATCGGGCTATCACCGTTTATGTTCAGGCTTCACCGCAGGCCTGCCAGCAGCGCGATCCGCAAGGGCTGTATGCAGCTGGCGGCGACAACATTCCGGGTGAGTCCTTCCCCTACGATGTGCCGGTGAACGCTGATCTGGTGATCGACACGGAGTCGCTTACGGTCGAGGAGAGCGCCAAGCAGGTGATCGATCTGCTGCGTAAGCGTGGTGCTATCTGATCGATCTACTAAGACGTTCCGCCTAGGCTAGCCAGGGCGATCAGACTGATGATCAACCCCGTCCATGTGGCGGGGTTTCTTTGTTGGGGCAGGCGGATCGCCTAAGAATGATCCACGGATTTGATACGTGGCACTTGCAAGTCACTCCGGGTCTTACTGCACCACGTATTTCAGAATTTCCACGACCTGTTCGGTGGTGGTGGCCCAAGCCATGGCTGCCGCATCGACTTCCTTCAGCGGGTGCACGATGTCGTCGTCATGCAGTGTGACATAAGGCTTGCCCAGCGCCGCGCAGTAGCCGGCATCGAACGCCGCGTTCCACTGCTTGTACTTGTCGCCGAAACGCACCACCACGAGGTCCGCTTGCTGGATCAGCGTCTTGGTGCGGATTGCATTGACCTTGGACGACTTGTGGTCGCGCCAGAAGGCGTTGGGCTCGGCGCCTAGGCAATCACCGGCGGCATCGCTCGCTTCGTGATCGGTTACGGCTGAGGTGAATTGCACATCCAATCCAGCTGCGGCGGCGCCACGCTTGATCTCGTCACGCCAGTCGGTGTGAATTTCGCCGGACAGATAAACGGTAAAGCTCATGGCTGCTCCCAAAAAGTTGATATCGGCTGCGATGTGTCTCGAGGCAAGCAGGGGGCGATGCTACCCCAGCGACCTGTGTGCGGGCCAGGATGGATAGCCCAAGGCATGATCTAACGCCCCAAACAAGTCAATGCTGTTGCTACGTTGGAGCGATTAACCAGGTCGGTATGGCGCGCGGAACTCTCACGAACGTCCGGAAGAAAAGTTCGCCATGGTTCGATGTTCAGAGCTGTCAGCCCGACGCAACCATGAAGGCACGAAACTCCGTCGGAAAGAATGGCGTTTCAATTTCAGAGGGTGGGTGTTGTGCGAATTTCCCCCGCCTAGCTGGGCTTTAGAATGGCTTTTAGCCTGTAAACCCAGTGATCGAGTCAAATAAGGCTTCCAGTGAGTTTCGCGGATGAATGTCCAACAGTGTTCCGCTGGCTTGAATTATGGCGCTGAGCACTTTCTCTATTTCGCCGCGTTGAAACCGGCCGCGCCAGACTTGCCCAGCGTCTCGCTCGAAGCCTTCCACTGCCTTTGTCCCGTAGTAGCGAACAATCATGTCGCCTTGGCTTGTCAGCATGTCTGAGATGCTTTGCTGCGCTTGGATTTTGCCTCGATGGATCATTACGAAACGATCAGCCAGGCGCTCGACGTCATGTAGGATGTGTGAAGAAAAAAACAAGGTCCCGCCACCTTGGCGATACTCTTGCATCAGGTCGGCAACTTGTCGCCGGCCAACGGGGTCGAGGCCTGACATGGGCTCGTCAAGTATGAGTAGTTCCGGCTCAATCGCAAAAGCGTGGGCCAGCGCGGTACGTTGGGTCATACCTTTCGAAAGGCTGCGGATGCGTTTGTCCGCAGCGTAGCTAATCTCGAGCTTGTCGAGCCATCGCTCCGTCCTGCAGGTGTTTTCCTCGCCTCGGACTCCGTGCAGTCTGAGTCCGCTAGAAATAATTTCCCTAGGCGTCAGCAATTCGTACAGATAAGGATTCTCCGGCACGTATCCAACGCCCTTGCGCGATTGAGGGTCGCTCGAGTGCCGTCCCCTTAGCAGTGACTCGCCGCTATCCGGCCGCATGGCGCCGAACAGAAGCTTGATAGTGGTGCTCTTGCCTGCGCCGTTCTGGCCGATAAAGCCTACGGAGTCTCCATTAGCCACTTCGAAGCTGATGCCGTCCAATGCCTTGATCGGCTTACCCTTGAGTTTGAACGACTTGGTCAACTCCCGAATTTCAATCGGTTTCATTGGCTGGCTCATTTAACAGACGAAGAACGGGACGTCCATCGGAGGCAAGACGGTAGCCTAGCCCGGCGGGATCGATAGGCAGGGATCGCAGTTCACCGTAGCCAACCAGTTGCTGTAGCGAATCGGCGGGACGGCTGTGTTTGGCTAAGAATGCGCTATGCGCGTCGCGTAGTTGTACCAGACCGTCCAGGCGCTCTACGCGCACTTGGAGTTGGCGTCTGAGCTCTGGATCACGCGTCTGCTCTTGCATCGCAATAATCAAGCCTCGGGCCAATCGTGGATCATCCCCTTGCTCGTACCAACGGCCTGCCATTGCCCGCAGTGCGCGAGCATTGGTTGGGCTGGAGCGAGCTGCGGCAACATCAGCCCATTTACCTGCTCCGACCATGTTGTGCTCGAAATACCAGTTGCCAAATGCATAAAAGAACGCCGGCATCCAGTCCCATTCACGGCTATCAGCCGCCATCTGGAGTATCTGCTGTGCCGGTGCTACATAGCCATTCCAAGGCAGGATCGCCGCTGCGATGTAGTAATTATCCTCATGGCGGGGGTTGAACAGCGCTGCATCTAGTTGTAACTGCGCTTGTACACGGTATGTCTCCGCTTCGGTAACGGAGCCGCCGACCATCATGCTGCGAAATACATTGAGGTTGGACGCCAGGTAGGGATCGCCAACAGCGTAAGCAAGTTGTACCGGTGCTGGAAGCCGAACCCGGAGCGTGCTTGTTTCGTCCGGGCGCGGTCGATCCTGAAGTTGAAGTCCCGCCTGCCAAAACGCAAACCACGCCAGAAGTATAAACGCAGCATTCCGCCATTTCATGCAAGGTCGCGCCTTTGCAGCACTAAGCCAGCTGAAATAAGAGCCATAAGGGCGTAAGCCACTGCCATCAGCGTTGCATAGCCGAAGTCCAAGTAATTTACCGGTAGGTTGTAAAGCACCCAGGCTCGAAAATCCAGACGAGAGAGATCAGGTAACCATGCATAGGAATATTCGAGCACCGGCGCAAGCAGGCTTGCCTGCTGCTGGTCTGCAAGGGGGTTGTTACGTAGATAGTCAAGCGTCGGACCAAGGCCTCGAGCAGCCATTGCGAACCCCAGTCCCATGAGTATGGGAAGAAACGGAGTGGTGCTGAATGTACTGACCAAGATGGAAAAGGCCATCACCACTATTAGATCCAGCCAGATGCCGGCCAGGACGAAGCCAATACGGCTGTCCAGAGCTGGGGGGGTGACTTGCTGGTAAGAGGAACCGAGATAAAAAATAGCAGCCCAGAGCAGCCCGCCGACGGAAAGTACCGCTAATGCCATCAGCAGTGCGGCGCTTGTAAAACGAGAAAAAAGATACTGTTGCCTGGTTATCGGATAAGCCAACACAAAGTACAGAGTCTTGCGCTCTAGGTCTTTAGTGAAAAGCTCCTGTACCCAAAAAAGAGCCATCAACAGCAAGATCATGCGTAGTCCGCTAAAGCCTACATCCAGCGCAACCGTTACAGGTTGCCGACCAGAAAAGCTTCCTGCTAACAACGTCGAGCCCAGCAGTGCTAGTGCGACGACTAGTAGAAGCTTTACGCCTTGTGAGCGAAGCCCACTGAGGAGGCCTTGCCAAGTAAGTTCTCTCACATTTGTACCTTGCAAAAAAAGCCCTCGCGGGCGAGGGCTTTTCGCGCTCAATTATCAGTTGGCAGCTGGCGCAGCTGGCGCAGCTGCAGTGGTGCATGCGTTGGCGCTGGCAATTGCGAGGCGTGCAGCTACTTGAGAAGCAGCCTTGTTGGTAACGCTATCGTCAACTAGATCGCCGCACTGCGTCACGCTGCCTCCATCAGAGTGTCCAGTATAAACACCGCGACCACGATTGGAGCCGGCAGAAACGCCGAATGCGGTGGCGTTATCAATAACTGACAAGGCAGTATTGGCGGAGAGCGTGATATCAAATGTATTTTTCACGAACCCGGCGCGATTAGCAATTGCGGTTAGTTCGATAGTCTGAGCAGTATTACTTGCAGCGCCGGCCGCAACTACCGGTACAGCGGTATTGGCGGTAAGCTGCACGGCATTAACGCCGCTGGCCGAAAACGTGGCTGCGCAAAACAGAGATGCGACTAAGAGCTTGTTCATCTTGATTCCCTTCCCTTAGTTGGAGTTGGCGATGGCGCCAGTCAGAACGTTGCGAGCGTCGGATTGTGCCGACTTGTCATAGCCCTTCGCCTGATATTCCTGAAACTGAGGAATCGCGATAGCGGCCAGGATGCCAATGATCGCAACCACGATCATCAGCTCAATCAGGGTAAAACCCGGCGGTTGCAGGAGCTGAGTGCAACACGGT